>NZ_DGYQ01000041.1:0-16944 GCF_002396765.1 Exiguobacterium sp. UBA5002 | reverse complement strand
ACAAGACCCGCTTTCCTGCTTCAACGGAGCAGGAAAACTGGCTTGTGTCTCGCCTGAGGAAAGGGCGTGAAAAGACGCGTCATTCTTTTTTTGAGTCAGCTTCATTTTTTGATCGTAACTAGAGACTAATCAAAACTTAGCTGCTTGTTCCGGCATCTGTCCTGTGTATGACGATTGAGGTCTGAAGATCCGGTTGTCTTGCGATTGTTCGAGGATGTGTGCCGTCCAGCCGATGATACGGCTAGAGGTGAACGTCGGTGTGAACAGTTCTTTCGGAATGTCAAGTCCTTTTAAGACGGCTGCCGCGAAGAATTCAACATTCGTATACAGTTTTCTACCTGGTTTGTATTCCTCGAGTAAATCGATCGCTGTTTGCTCCATTTGTGTAATCAGGTTGAACCAATCGCTCTCTTGTGCGAGACCCTTTGAGACGACTTTCAAGGCTTCTGAACGCGGATCGCGTGTTTTATAGACGCGGTGACCAAAGCCCATCAATTTTTCGCCTTTTTCTAATTTGTTCCGAATCCACGGTTCGATGTTGTCGATCGTTCCGATCTCATTAATCATCTCAATGACTTCTGACGGGGCACCACCATGAAGCGGTCCTTTCATGGAGCCAATCGCAGCACAGACGCCAGAAATTCTTTCCGATTCCGTCGAAACGACGACACGGGAAGCGAACGTCGAAGCATTCATACCGTGTTCAATCGTTAGAATCAGATACGCCGTCAGCGCTTTGATCTCGACGTCACTTGGTAATTGTCCTTTAATCATATAGATGTAATTCGCGACGTGATCGAGTTCCGGATTCGGTTCGATGAAGTCAGCGCCTTGATTTTTTTGATATTTATAGGCGATGATCGATGGCAAGAGTGCTGTTACGTGCATCGCTTGATCAATTGTCGGTGGCCAAGCGAAAGCAGGTGTGCCGAGTGCCGAGATCGCTGTTCGCATCGTACTCATGACATCCATCTCGTTCGGCAATGTATCGAGAATCGTCTTAATATAAGAAGGAAGTTCACGGTAGCTCGTCATCTGCTCTTTGAACGTGACCAAGTCCGCTTCAGTCGGGAATTCACCATTCCATATGAAATACGCCACTTCTTCAAATGAATAGGATAATGCAAGTTCCTTTGCCCAGTGTCCACGATAGATAAGATGACCTAATGTTCCATCAACTAAACCGATTTGTGTTTCAGCGGCAATGACGCCTTCGAGTCCTTTTTTGTATTCCATCTTCAACACTCCATTTCTAATATCTACTGTCAGTATGACTTACAACGATACCAAATCACCAGTTATTTGAATACGTTTCCAAAATTATTCTGTGGAGCGCTATAATTAAAGTGCATTCTGTTTCATGAAACAAATCAAATATATAGTAACCATGAAGGAGTACATATGAATAAAGCAATGATCATTCGTTTATTGGGATTTTTCTTTGTATTACATGTCTTTTTAATGATCGATATTTTCTTTTCAGTGAGCCGAACGATTCTTGAGCCAATGGCATTAGTCGTTGCTTCATTGACCATGCTCATTCCTGTAAAATGGCTCAAGCCACTAGAAGAACAAACGCTGTCGGTTTTCAAATCGAGTATCGCTGTCATAATAGGGATGCTCCTGATGGGCGGATTATTCTTCCCCATCGTATTCCTCTTTGGATGAGTAACTATTGATAGAGATTTAACTATTGATCCGAAAATTTCACCAGGCGTTATTTAGGAATACGACGTGGAATAGACGTATTTTTGGCTTAGATGCCTGATTTGTTCGACTATGTGAGATTCTAAAGGACTGGTGGAGTCAATGGTGTGATCTGCGTAAAAACGGAGTGATTTATGGCTTCCGATCATGACCGCATACTGTGCTCCTTTGAATAGCTCGATATCATTCGCGTCATTCCCAAAAGCAATGTATCCCTCGCTCTCGATCCCGAGTGATTGTAAAGCAGTCCGTTTATTGATGCTGGTCGGACTAATGTCCAATACTTGTTCCGATCCATGATAATGAACAACGACATTCATTCGAAGTAGCTCGTTTTCTAAGGCTTTCAGATTGTTGGCACTCAAAATGAGGATTTTTATGATTCGGTCATGGTGAGCTAGCGGAACGTTTTGTGCCGTCTTAGCCGGATCTAGATTGTTCAGGATAGGATGGTCTTGCGGTCCGTTATATGTATAATTCCAGTCACTATCGATTAAATATGTGGCTTTATGCTTGTCGAGTAATTCTGTGATAAAAGAAAGCTCACGATCGTCGAACGATTTTGATTGAACGATTGTTTGTTCCGATGCGACCAACGATCCGTTTCCGCCGATTAAGATATGATCGTGGAATGAAGGATGAATGACGGGTAGCATGTCACGGATAGGACGTGCCGAAGCAAAAATCACACGGTGCCCGTCGTCCTCGACTGCATGAAGCGCCTGTACGATGTCTTGAGACATCGGTTCTCCTTTAAAACAGATTGTTCCATCGAGATCAAATACAAAATTCATAAGCAACCCTCCAAAAGTCAGTTGATACACTTATCATAACAAATATTTACAGATAACATACCAATTCCTTATTTTGAAAAAACAAAAAGACTCCAGTCAATGCTGAAGTCTAATCATTGGTACCTTATACAAAAAACGTATCTAATTGGTCTTGACGTTTATCAATCATAATCTGAGACTTTGGAATGTTAGCGCCTTGCAACACGTCAATCGTGTCACGGAGAAATTCATCACTACCAACGATATAGAACAAACCGTCCTTGTCCGCTGTCATCGCTTTGACAGCATCGTAGTAGGCAGCGCGACTCTCGACATAAGCGGGGCTAAACTGATCATGCGAAGGAAGCTGAGTTTTGAATAGTTCAGTTCGCGCAGAATCAACGTTCAACGAGTGCATGTGCGGAATGCCACTTCTATCAGCCTGATGTTGCAAGATGATCGGACGAAACGTTGCCAGACCAACGCCGGCTGACAGTAAGTACACCGTACGATGTTCCCGGCGTAGTGGAATGTTCGAATGCGTCTTAAACAGAGCAATCTTCTCACCTAGTTTCAGCTGCCGAAGTGTCTCCTTAAAGACGGAACATTCCGGTTTGATCCGTGTCGTGATGCCGATCGTTCCTTCATGAGGGAGCGTCGAGATCGACATATGCCGAATCAGACTGCGGTTCGGTTTTTCGCCTGCATTAAACCCTTCTAGCGCCATATGCGTGTGGGCGCCTTCCGCCCAAACGAAATTGTCTGGGCGTTTCAAATGAAACGTGTAAGTATGTTCGCCTTCTTGCGTTACTTGTTCTAGGGGTAGCCAATCGATCTGCATCGTTCATTCCTCATTTCTATATAAAGTATCAATAGACAGCAATCGGACCGTATGGACCTTCGATGATCTCAAGAGGGGTCTCGAAGATCTCGGATAACAGCGCTTCATCCATGACTTCGGCGACCGTTCCGAAAGCGGCAATTTGTCCGTCCTTCATCGCACAGATGTGATCGGCATATTTCGCAGCAAAATTGATGTCGTGCAAGACGGTGATGATCGTTCGTCCGAACGTATCAGCGACGTGTCGCAGGTACCCCATCATCTGGACCGAGCGGGCGATATCAAGGTTATTGAGGGGTTCGTCGAGTAAAATGTATTCCGTTTCCTGACAGAGTACCATCGCGACATATGACCGTTGCCGCTGTCCGCCCGATAATTCATCGAGGTAGCGGTTCTCAAGCGACGTCAACTCAAGAAAATCGATGTATTTCGAGATGATCGTCTCATCGTCTGCCGTCAAGCGGCCTTGTGAGTAGGGGAAACGTCCGAAACCGACGAGCTGCCGGACCGTCAGCCGGGTTACGAAATGATTTTCCTGTCGTAAGATGGTGATGATCTTTGCTAAGTCTTTCGATTTGCTACTCGTGACATCCATGCCAGCGACTTCAATCTGCCCGGCATCGAGATCAAGCAAACGGCCAATCATCATTAACGTCGTCGACTTACCAGCACCATTTGGACCGATCAGCGCCGTGAATCCACCTTTTGGGATCGTTAAGTCGATTGGACCAATTCGGACCTCATCTGTATACGATTTTTTAACTTGTTCGAGTGATATCATAGGGACCTCTTTCTAAGCAACACGACAAGGAAAATCAGACCGCCGAACAGTTCGATGATGACGGAGACGACGCTTGGCGTGTTGAAAATGTGATACATGAAGAAATAGGCAGTCGTCAAAACGAAGAAACCGATTGCGAATGCCATCGGGAAGACGTATTTGTGATCATACGTCGCAGCGACCTGATAACTGAGTGTCGCAACTAAAAAGCCGAAGAACGTCAACGGTCCGATCAATGCCGTCGACATCGACATCAGGAGTGAAATCAGAATCAAGAAGTAGATGACACTGCCACGATGATTGACGCCGAACGATGTCGCGACCTCTTTTCCAAGCGCGACGACGTTGAGTCGTCTTGAAGAGAAGTAGAGCAACAGACCGACGATGAGGACGACCGGAATGACGATCGGGAAGTAAGATGCGTCGGCATTCGTGACCGAACCGAATAATCGTGCTTGTAAGATATCGAACTCGGACGGTGCGAGCATCTTTCGCATGAACGACGACAGCGAGTTGAGACCCGTGCCGAGAATGATTCCGACGAGCAACATCAGCTGCAGGTTCGAGTATTTTCCGGATAACAACCATCCGTATAATAAGAGGCTCATCGCGAGCATGATCGCGACCTGTGTCAAAAAGGCACTCGTGCCGGTAAAGCCGACGAGTGCTCCCGCACCGAAGAAGAAGATCATCGATGTCTGGATCGTTGAGTAGAGAGCGTCAAAACCAAGCAGGGACGGTGTGATGATCCGGTTACTCGTGACCGAATGAAAGGCGACGGTCGCGAGACTTTGGCAAATTGCTGCGATCGCCATCGTGATGACTGCGGTGATCCGGCGTTCGACGACCGGCCAAAAGGAAGGAGAATCAAAAGGAACCGGGTTATTGTAGAGCAAGAGACCGATCGTACTGAGCACTCCGCCGCTGAGGAACAGGATGAGGAGAATCCAGTAGCGGCGCTCGAGTCGTTTCGACTGAAATGCAGACGCCCGGCGATTGGTTTCACGTGTAACGCTCGGTTGAATACGTGTATGTTCCTGTTGTTTAATCGCAGTACTCATCTGACACCTCCAGTCTTCCGTCGACGTAACAGAATGATGATGAAGACGGCTGCTCCGACCGTTCCGAGAATCAAGGAGACCGGCAGTTCAAACGGACGGATGATCGTGCGTGAAATCAGATCACTGATTAGAATCGTCGCCATCCCAATCAGACAGACCCACGGCAGATTACTACGGAGATCGTCACCGCGAAACATCGAGACGATGTTCGGAACGATCAAGCCGAGGAAGGGCAGATTGCCAATGACGGTCGCGACGACACCGACGGATAGGGCGATCAACCCAGTCGCGATCAGCATCAGTCGATTGTAGTTGACGCCAAGACTCGTCGCGACGTCCTCCCCGAGTCCAACGAGCGTCAAGCGACTCGCGAGAAAGAAGATACAGACCGTGACACCGATGATGATCCAAAGATACTCGTAGCGACCGATCTGGACGGACGCGAACGAACCGACGAACCAGCCTTCGATCGCTTGGCTGGCACGGAAAAACAACCCGAGAAACGTCGATATCGCGGAGATGACGGCTCCGAGCATCAGACCGATGATCGGGACGATCAACGATGAACGCAGTCGAACCGAACGGAGAAACCAGAAAAAGACCATCGTCCCGATGAACGCAAACACGATGGCTCCGGTCATCCGCATCATCAACGACGGTGCCGGAACGAGTAAGTAAACGGCTAACAGTCCGAGTCCCGCCCACTCGATCGTTCCCGTCGTCGTCGGTTCAACGAGCCGATTTTGCGTGATCAGTTGCATGACAAGTCCTGCCATCGCCATCGCAGCACCCGTCAGCATCAAGGCGAGTGTTCGCGGAACGCGCGTGATCCAGAACATATCGAAATCGTTCGCTGTACTCCGTAGTTCGTAGACGCCTGTGAAGAGGGACGCCGTTGCGAGCGCTAAGACGAGACATAAGGTCAAGACGAACGGCTTCGTCCAAACGACAGAAAAGGAAGGTCGAGCGGGTGGCTCGACTCTTCCATTCATTTGTTGCTGTGCATGTGCCATTACTTCTTGAGCGCTTTCGCGATGTCAGTGAAGAATTCCGAGTACGTCTGGATCGATTCATTCAAGTACGTATCTTTTGGTGCGTAGACGATATTGTCGTCTTTGATTGCTTTTGTTTTCTGCAGGGCAGGAGCGCGGTCGATGACGTCTTGCGCCGGCACGGCACCTTCTGCGTTTCCTAGTGGCGCGTCGCGGTCAAGGACGAGTAACCAGTCCGGGTTACTTTGAGCAATCGCTTCGACCGAGACTTCATCACCTTGATCGTTCCCTGATTTTTGTTTAACTTCGAGCGCTGGTTTCCAGTCGAACAAATCATACATCGGTCCGAAGACACGTCCACTCATCGGCGCTGAGAATCCAATATCGCCACCCGAGACGATGACCGACATGACGCTGTCCTGTCCGTTATACGATTTTTTGACGTCCTTGATCGATTGCTCGAGTGTCGTCACGAGCTGATCTGCTTCTTGTTTTTTATCGAAGATTTGTCCGAGTGTCTCTGTCGTATCTTCAAGTCCTTTGACGAGTAACTCACCTGGTGTACCGGAGTCTTCCGGTAAAGTGATGTCAAGGTCGATGACAGCAGCGTTCGGAACGAGTTTTTTGATGTCTTCATAATGATCTGCGAAACGTTGTCCGACGATGACGACGTCCGGATTGACACCAGCGATCGCTTCGAGGTTCGGTTCGAAGTGCATGCCGACATCGACGATATCCTTATCTTTTGCATAAGGTGACTCAGCCGGGAGCAGTCCGACTGGTGCTGCTGCGAGTTCGACGTCCCATGCGGCAAGTGTTTCGAACGTTCGGTTATCGAGTGCGACGACTTTCTTCGGATCAACTGGGACGTTGACCGTTCCGTGTGCGTCCTTGATTTTGACCGTCTTCGGTGCCTCCGCGTTCTTCTTCGTGTCTGCTTCTCCTGCGTTCCCGCAAGCCGCCAGTAAGACAGCAAGCGAACTCACGACGAGTGGTGTTTTCCATTTCCCCATGATGATTCAGCTCCTCTTGTTTAAATTGATAACGCATAAATCAAGGATTGAGCAGCAGATGGATTATGTATGTCTACGTGATTAATCTGTCCTCAATAAGTGATAATGATTATCATTGTCATGTTCACTGAGAATCATAGCAGACGAATTCGGAAGACGCAACGCCATTTTCCAAGGAATTACCTGGAACAGTTTTTTACTTCTATAAACTATACAAAAATAAAAAAATGATAATCCTTCTCATTTGGATGTAGAAATAGGACCATCGGACGCTTTTGAGCGACAGAGGTTTAGACGACTTCAAAAAGAGAAAGTGGTAATATATGTATCAAATTTTCAAATCAGAGACACCGCAGAAGAGGACTTTGGAATGAGGTGCTGTATGAATCAACCATTTGAAGAATTGAAGATGTATCAAAATTTTGATGAGCTCGCAGACGATGTACTCGATTTCGCAAAAGAGATTTTACCGGATCAGATGTTGTACTTATCAGCAATCGAAGCAGGACAACAACGGATGTTAAAGATTGCAAACGATAAAGCAGATATTCCGATGGTAGAAGGCATGCAAATTGAATTGAACCAATCATTATGTAAACTGGTTGATTTCGAGACGAGACAGCCGGTCGTCCTCGAAGATATTCCGAACGCGGAACAACTCGGCGATTGGCGAAAAGGTTTGGAGGAGGCTCACGTCCGGTCCTACTTAGGGATTCCAATCGTCTTGACGAGCGGAGAGACGTTCGGCACGTTATGTGCGATCAATAATCGGGTCAGCTTGTATGAACAGAAGAATGTTCAGCTATTGCAACGGATCGTCCGACTCTTTTTGTACTACTTAGAACTTGAGCGTCATGCTTGGAAGGATGCGTTGACAGGACTGCATAATCGGCGTTACTTAACGAAGCAGTTCGAGGATCATCCCGGACAGACAGGAGCGGTGTTCTTCCTTGATCTCGATGGCTTTAAGCAAGTCAACGACGTCTTTGGACACGAGACGGGGGACATTGTTTTGCAAGAGGTCGCGCAACGTCTACGACAGTTCGTGCGCGAGCAAGACGATGCGATGGCCGTGCGCCTAGGCGGTGATGAGTTCATCCTCCATTTTGGTCATGCTGATTCAAGGGAAAGGTGGGAGCGACTCGCGAAGCGGATCGTCACTTGGTTAAGTGAGTGGGAAACAGATTACCGAGTGTCAACAAGTATCGGGATTGTGATATATGACACCGAATTTCGTCCAGAGTTAAAAGTCTTGCTACAGCAGGCGGACGTTGCACTATATGCCGCTAAGTCGTCAGGAAAGAATACGTATCAGTTCTATGAGCAGGCGAATAAATGACGAAATATTAAAAGACACGACGCTTCTGAATCTCCTCAGAAACGATCAGGTCTTTTTACTTACTATGTAGGCGATGCACGATCCGAATGACGTCTTTTTTCGTACGGTCAGGAAACCTGAGACACAACGTCTCGACACAAGGCACAGGATCCTCATTCTCTAACAAGCGGAGGGCTTCCTTTACGACTGGATCAAGTGATTCGGTGACTTCGGAAGCTTTAGCAGTCGAGTCGCTCAAGTGATGCATCAAATAAAACAACAATGTATGGATAAAAACGAGGACGACTTTCGTCGCAAACGAAATCGTGATGGACTCAACATAGAGATCCATCCAAAGCAGGACACTTAAACTTACCCAAAAATTCACTACGGTAAAGAGTACGTTCGAGACAGGGCGCTTAAAAAGTCCACCGAACGCACGCATCGTTCCGTCGAAGATGACGCTAACAAGTAGACTCGCGAGATAGAAACATAAGAGAAACACAAGGCAACCAACGAACGAGTCATAGGAAACATCTCCGACGGATAAAATCAGCCCATCGATCATTAGCAAAGGAAGCACTAAGAGGAGAACAAGAAATACAAGCGAGACGGAGGAAACCAGTCGTGACATCATATCATCCTTTCCGTGCAAATGATTTCGTTAGACAAGAAACGCAACATACAAACTAGGATACCGCTTAACACAGTTGATTACAATTATTGACAAAAAAGTGACGTATACAGAATGTTACTCAGTTAAGCGTGGAAATCCTGTCAAAAAGCGCCGTTACGTCCAGTTAACATCTGGATTATCCATTGACAATCCTTCCCTTTCCCTCATACAATTGAAAATGATTATCAATACAAGTTGGGAGTTCTGTCTACCATGAATGTTAACCGTAAAAAATTACTGATTTCTACCGTCTCGATCCTGTCTTTGACATCATTATTGATCGGCTGCTCGAACCCGGGCGAGTCGACAGGAGAGCGAAAAGATAAAGATACATTGACGCTCGCGTGGCCACGCGACGTCGGAACGATGAACCCGCACGTCTATAATCCATCACAACTGTTCGCACAGTCGATGATCTATGAGCCACTCGTGCACTACGGAGAAGGTGGAAAGCTCGAGCCATACTTAGCCTCGTCTTGGATGATTTCTGAAGACGGAAAAACGTATACGTTCACGCTCCGTGACGGCGTCAAGTTCTCAGACGGTTCGACGTTCGACGCAGCCATCGTCAAAAAGAATTTTGATGCGATCCTTAAACAAAAAGCCTTACATAGCTGGCTTGGGTTCATCACGAAAATCGAGAAGACGGAAGCGGTTGATGCGAAGACATTCCGTCTGACATTATCCGAAGCGTACTATCCGACGATTCAGGAACTCGCGGTCGTCCGTCCGGTACGTTTCCTCGGAGAGGCTGGATTCCCGGAGAACGGCGATACATCGAAAGGTGTCAAAAAGGAAGTCGGGACAGGTCCATGGATGCTCGACGAGTACAAACCGGATCAGTACGCGACGTTTAAGGTCAATAAGAACTATTGGGGTCCGAAGCCGAACGTCGATCACATCAAGGTCGACATCATCCCGGATGCGGAGACACGTGTCTTAGCACTCGAAAAAGGACAGGTTGATCTGATTTACGGGGAAGGGGCGATCAGCATCGATGCCTTCAATCAGTTGAAGACGGATAAATCGTACAAAACGCAGATGTCTGAACCAGTCGCGACGCGTCTCCTCGTCTTGAACACGAAAAATAAGCGACTGTCTGACGAACGCGTCCGCCAGGCGCTCCAGCACGGGTTTGATAAAGCCGCTCTCGTCGAAGGGATCACGTCGGGAATAGAAGCACCAGCTGACTACCTATTGCCACCGAACATGCCGTACACATCGAACTTGAAAGTGAAGCAACGGGATTATGACGTCAAGGAAGCGAATCGTCTTCTTGACGAAGCAGGCTGGAAACTGACAAAAGGCGAGAAGGTCCGCGTCAAGGACGGTCAACCGCTGCAAATCGGGATGATGTATGATGCAGCAGAACAGGTCCAAAAGGCGATGGCCGAAACGTTGCAGTCGGAATGGTCGAAAATCGGCGTCGAGCTGAAGACGGAAGCTGTCGAATTACCGGATCAAGTCCAGCGCTTCAAGGACAACCGATTTGACATCAACTTCTACAGCAACTTCGGTGCACCGTATGATCCGCATACGTTCGTGAACCTGATTGATACGGATGGCTTCGGCTTCAAAGAAGCGATTTCGGCTTATCCGAATAAAGAACAACTGTTGCAAGAGATCAAAGATGTCTTGAAGACGACGGACGAGACGAAACGTCAGAAGATGTACGCCGACATTCTGCCATCACTCCAAGATCAAGGGGCATTGATTCCGATCTCATACTTGAAGAAGATGGCAATTTATCAGTCGGACGTGACGAACTTCCAGTTCCCTGCGAACCGAGACGAGAGTCCATTCGCACGTATCGGCATCAACTAAAGGAGGGATGACATGGGGGTCTTCCTCGTCAAACGCATATTATCCGTCATCCCGATTTTGTTACTGGCGGTCTTGATTCTGATTGGGTTGATTCATTTGTCACCGGTTGATCCGGCACAGGCCTATCTGTCCGCTGCTCATATCCAACCGACGGATGAACTGCTCGCTGCCAAACGAGCAGAATTCGGACTCGATCAACCGTTTTATAAACAATATATCGATGCCGTCATCCGCTTGGCGCAGCTTGATTTCGGAACATCGTATCTATCGGGTAAACCGGTCCTTGAAGATGTCTTGTTACGTTTACCACCGACAGTCGAACTGGCTTTGACGAGTCTGTTGCTGGCGCTTGTCATCAGTATTCCACTCGGGTTCCTTGCCGGCATTAAGAAAAATGGCTTCTTTGACCATCTGAGTCGGGGAATCGCCTTCATCGGGGCTTCGATCCCTTCGTTTTGGCTCGGGTATCTGTTCATCTTCTTCTTTGCCGTAAAGCTTGATTGGTTTCCGGTCGGCGGGACAGGAAGCGTAATGCACTTGATTTTACCGGCATTGACACTCGCGTTTCCATTGATTGCCCTTTATACACGCTTGCTTCGCGGAAGTGTGATCGAAGCATTGAATGAACCGTATGTCTTGTTTGCCCGGACACGTGGATTAAAGGAAGAACGGATTCTTGGCAAACACGTCCTTCGGATGGCGATTCCGCCTATGATCACAGGTCTTGGGATGAACCTCGGGAAGTTGCTGACGGGAACGATCATCGTCGAGACCGTTTTCTCGTGGCCCGGCTTCGGTCGCTACTTCATCGAAGCAATCTTTGATCGAGACATGCCGGTCATCCAAGGCTACGTCTTTCTCGCGGCACTCGTCTTCATCGGCAGCAGTTTGCTCGTCGATATCATTCAAGCCGTACTCGATCCACGATTAGCGAAAAAAGGAGGGGCAGTATGAATACTCCACTTCCAGCAATGATGATCCGGTCGCGATACACACCGCTACTTTATCTATGTGCCCTCGTCTTGATTAGCATGGCAGGCGTTGCGTTGTTTGCACCGTGGATTGCCCCACATGATCCGAATCTCGTCGACTTGACGCAAAAGCTTCATGGACCTTCGTCAGCCTATCCACTCGGAACCGACCAGCTCGGACGCTGCCTCTTGTCGCGCTTGATTTACGGCGCGCGGATCTCACTCGGTTGCGCCGTGTTGATTTTCATCGCCTCACTTGCGATCGGACTGTTTGTCGGAACACTAGCCGGCTATCGTGGCGGTTGGGTCGACCAACTCTTGATGCGTCTGTGTGACGGTGTGATGGCATTTCCGAGTCTGATTCTCGTCCTCGGTCTCGTCGGTATCTTTGGTCCGGGTCTCAAGCAGGTCATCATCGCCTTGATGCTCGTCCAGTGGGTTTATTACGCGCGGATGTTCCGCGGAATGGTCATGACGTTGAAGACGGAAGCGTTCATCGCGGCTGCTCGCGTCAACGGTTCATCTTCATGGAAGATCATCCGGACGCACATCCTGCCGAACATCTTACCGCCGCTACTCGTCATTGGGACACTTGAGATGGGCTGGGCGATCATGGATATCTCGGCGATGTCGTTCCTCGGGCTTGGTGTCCAGTCACCGACAGCCGAATGGGGCGCGATGATTCATGAAGGAAAATCGTACATCCGGACGAATCCGGAGTTGATGATTTATCCAGGACTCGCTATCATGCTCATCATCATTAGCTTTAATCTAGTAGGAGAACAGTTAGCAGAACGATTCGGTGTTTCGAAAACGATGAAATGAGAGGAGGTGCCCGTATCGAACCGATATTAGCTGTCGACGGTCTGACCGTCCGTACGAAACAACAGGTGACATTGATTGAAAAAGTAACGTTCTCGATTCAACCAGGTCAAATCCTCGGTCTCGTCGGAGAAAGTGGTTGTGGGAAGACAGTGACGAGTCTTGCGTTGATGCGTCTGCTTAATCCGCAAACGACAGACGTGACCGGTGATATCCAACTGAACGGAAAATCAATCCTTTCCTTATCGGAACGCGCTGTTCGATCGATTCGGGGCGGTGAGATTGCGTTCATCATGCAAAATCCGATGAGTGCCTTCACACCGGTCTACTCGATCGGGCACCAGATGATCGAGACGATTCAGACCCATTCACGTTGTTCAAAGCGTGAAGCGAAACAGCAAGCGATGACGGCACTTGAAGAAGTTAATCTAACGGATGCCGCCCGGTTGCTCAAAGCTTATCCGTTCGAGCTGAGTGGCGGGATGTTGCAACGGATCATGATCGCCTTAGCCGTCGCCCTTCGCCCGAGCGTCCTGATTGCCGACGAACCAACGACGGCGCTCGACGTCTTCAATCAAAAGACGGTTCTTGAGTTACTTGAACGGATGCGGGCGACCTACGGAACGGCGATGTTACTCATCTCGCACGATCTTGGTGTGATCGCTGAACTTGCAGACGAAGTCCTCGTCATGCAACAAGGACGGATCGTCGAACAGGCGGATGTCTTTGAATTGTTTGATCGACCGCAGCATCCGTATACGCAGTCCCTTCTCGCACAGCATATCGGAATGGAGGCGTTCGGATGAGTCTACTGCAGATTGATCAAGTCTCACACGTCTATAAACGCCGGTTTCAACCAGCACAGATTGTCTTACACGAAGTCTCATTGACGATTGAAGCCGGACGCTGTCTCGGATTGCTCGGATCGAGCGGTGCCGGGAAAAGTACGCTCGGACGACTATTGCTCGGACTCGAACGTCCCTCGAGCGGAACGATCTGGTTTAACGGTGTCGATCGCTACGCGACAAAACGTCCGTTTCAAAGTGACGTCCAAGTCGTCTTTCAGGACTCGTTTGCTGCCGTCAATCCGAAACTGACAGCGGGCGATATC
Organism: Exiguobacterium sp. UBA5002; assembly: GCF_002396765.1. Lineage (NCBI taxonomy): Bacteria > Bacillati > Bacillota > Bacilli > Caryophanales > Exiguobacterium > Exiguobacterium sp. UBA5002. Next base: position 3,054 of record NZ_DGYQ01000041.1, on the reverse strand, counting down.
ATTGCGGAACCGCTTGATAACTTCATTCGTTTAAAGGGTGAAGCACGGCAACAGCGTCTCGTCACGCTTATTGAACAAGTCGGACTCAAGGCAACGGATTTGACGAAATATCCGGCGCAGTTCAGTGGCGGGCAACTGCAGCGGATCGCAATTGCGCGAGCGATTGCTGCCGAACCACGCCTGATCGTTTTAGACGAAGCGGTCAGTAGTCTCGACATGGTCAACAAACGATTGATTCTCGCTTTGCTAGCTGATTTAAAGCGAAAACACGGCTTAACATATGTCTTCATCACCCATGACATTAAAGCTGCCGAGCAACTCTGTGACAGCTTTGCAATTTTGGAGCAGGGACGCCTTGTCGGTCATTACCCGAGTCTAGCTGCGTTCGATGCTGCGACGGATCCTGCCGTCGAACGGATGCGTCAAGCGAAGCTTGCCATGCACCCAAGACAACGAACGATTCGAAAGACACAACCAACCAAAGGATAACGGACTGCTGAACGCTTCCGTTATCCTTTTTTGTTGTAGAGCCGGATCAGTAAGCCGTTTTTCGGAACCGAAGTGCCGACCAGCCGAGTGTGAGGGCAATCCAAACGAGACAAGAAGTGACACCGATTAGATGGGACGAAGAAAAAAACGACGTGTTCGATGGGACTGACAGAAGCGCACCAGGAGTGAAAAATAGAACGTCTAGCTTTAGCGAAGGCAGTACAACAAGTAGCAAGGAGATGATGAGCGATAAGATGCCGATCGGAACGGCACGTTGTAAATAGGTACTGATCAGTAGCGTCAGACTGACGACGAATAACGTCCAAAGACTAAAATCGCTGATGATGCGTAACGCAAGCATCGGCGAAAGGAATCCGAACCAATAGACGGTCAGACAATAGGACGTGAGTGCCCCGATTAGAATTCCGAATAGACTGATCATACCGTGACTGAACCATTTCGATAGCAGATAGACATTCCGAGAAACGGGACGCGTCAAAATGAAATCCTGCATGCCGGTTTGGCGATCTGAAGCTAGTAGTCCCATGAAGCTCATGATCAGGACGATCAAGCCAAGCTGATTGAACTGTCCATGAATCGTTGCGCTGAAGACGTCAAGTGATTGCGGAGCAGGGCGATTCGGATCAACGATGATGCCATCCGCATTTCCGACGTGTGCGAGCAAGACATCCATATACATCAACAGCAATGGTTGCGTCACGCCGAGGGCAATGAAGAACAGCGGTAACCAGACGATTTTCCATTCTTTCCACGCTTCCAACCACTCGGTCAGCGTCAGTGTATAAAACGTCCTCATACGTCCGCCACCAGGTCGAGGAACCGTTCCTCGAGTCCAATCGGTTGATAGGCAATCGAAGCAATCGACCATCCCTGTTGAATCAAGGTGGTCGCTAACTCTGAAAGGTCAAGTGGCTGCTGCGCGGAGAACTGATAGCAGCATGGATTGATTCGATTAATCTCGACTCGTGGAAATAGCGTCGCAGAAAACGGTAGGACAGGTGTAAGCGTTTCGACTTGAATCCGGTATTGATCAACGTTGCGTTGATTGTCGAGCGGACCAAGCAATTTTCCGTGTTTGATGACGAGGAAGCGGTCGCAACACGTTTTCGCATCTTCTAACAGGTGTGTCGAGACGATGATCGTCATTCGTTTCTTTAAACGGAGAATCAACTGATTGATATCATGCCGACCACTTGGATCAAGGGCGGAAGCTGGTTCGTCAAGAATCAGAAATGTCGGTTCATGTAAGATCGCTTGGGCGATCCCGAGACGTTGGCGCATCCCGCCGGACAAGCGTTCGATGACTTCTGCTTGTTGAGCGTGAAGTCCAACTTCATGTAGAACGTCCGGAATCCGCTTATTTAACGTTACGTGATCAAGCCCCGACAAGCGACCGAAGAAACGCAGGGACTGATCGCATGTCATCCAAGGTTTAAAGTCGGTCTGTTGTGATAAATAGCCGATCGATCGCTGTTGTTGCCGAAGGGGGCGGGAAGACATCGTGATCGAGCCACGATCACTCTCGATCATGCCGCTTAGACATTTCAGGAGTGTCGTCTTTCCGGCACCATTCGGACCAATCAGTCCAAGACATTCATGTTCGTGAATCGTAAAGGAAATATCATCTAGGATAAGACGTCGTTGAAGTGAAAGCTGGAGATGAGAAATCTGAATCATGCTGTCATCCTCCTTCCGAGGACGAAGTAGAGAATCGAGCCAATCGGCTGGACGAGGAGAATAATCAATAACCAAGTAGTCGGTGTCGCGATCCGGTCCTTCCGTCTAAACCAATCGATACAGGCGCAGCTGAGTAGAATCAGGTTGATGGAGATGTAAATCAATAATAGGGGCAGGAATCGTTCCCAGTCGATGTGTGATAAGGCAGAGAAATCTGTGTTCATGAAAAACCCTCCTTTTCTATTACCATTATCAATAATGAAAATAGAAAAGTCAATGCCATGGACGAATCATCGTTAGTTCTCAATCAGTTAGAGCTATGATAAACTTCTCTTATCAAAATTTTCCAAATGAGATTTGAATCAAATAGTGTAGATGAAAGACGAACCATCAAAAGAATCATGATGTCGAGGAGGATTATATGCAGATTTATCAATTCAAAAAAGAGGTGGGCAAGAAAATTACGAAATTCGATTCGAACTTCGTGATGTCACGGATCATGCAGACGGAAAAAGTGACGCACATCGGATGCATCCATTTAGACAAGGGTGGCGTAGTCGGTTATCACCAGGCTGTCGTGCCGCAACTTTTGTTAATTGTAGAGGGTGAAGGATGGGTAAGAGGGGAAACGGATGACTACATAAATGTTCAGCGTGGGGAAGCCGTGTTTTGGAATCAAGGAGAATGGCATGAAACGAAGACGGATACGGGGTTAACAGCGATTGTAATTGAAAGTGAAGAACTCGATACGTCAGCACTCGTTTCCATATGACGAAACTAAGCTTGATACATAAAGAGGCTGACTCAAAAAAAGAATGATTCGCTTCCTCACGCCCTTTCCTCAGACGAGACACAAGCCAGTTTTCC
>NZ_DGYQ01000042.1:0-2781 GCF_002396765.1 Exiguobacterium sp. UBA5002 | reverse complement strand
GCTTAATTTGACAAACCGTCCCACTAAAAAACATAAATAATGCCGTATAATTCTGGGGATAGGGCCCGGAAGTCTCTACAGGAACACCGTAAAGGTTCCTACTACGGCGCACACGCAGCATCGTGCGCTTATTGAAACGGCTTTTACCGCTTAGGTAAGGGCCGTTTTTTGTTTTCAAGGAGACGGCTTATTTGGAAGGAAGGCAATCATGAGCACACAATTGAAACAGCCACACCAACCGAAAGCAAAAGAAAATGCGATTGCGCGTTTCTTTGATTTCAATGGGCTTGGTACGAACATGCGTACAGAGTTCATCGCCGGCATGACGACATTCTTCGCCATGGCGTATATCTTATTCGTCAATCCGAATACATTAGCTGAAGCAGGCATGGATGCCGGAGCGGTCTTCGGTGCCACAGCACTCGTTGCGATCATCGGTTCCGTTACGATGGGATTACTTGCGAACTATCCAATTGCGCTTGCACCAGGAATGGGACTAAATGCATTCTTCGCCTACAGCGTTGTCATCGGAATGGGTATTCCGTGGCAAACTGCACTCTCAGGCGTTCTCGTTTCAGGTCTTGTTTTCATGGTATTGACGGCTTCAGGTATTCGTGAGGTCATCATCAACGCAATTCCAGAGCTGTTGAAAATGGCTGTTGCAGCAGGTATCGGATTGTTCATCGCGTTCATCGGTTTAAAAACAGGTGGTCTTGTCGTTGCGAATGAAGCGACACTCGTCTCACTCGGTGATTTAAGTAAAGGAACAACACTTCTCGCGGTATTTGGTCTTGTCGTATCGGCGATCTTAATGACACGTGGTGTCAAAGGTGCAATCTTCTTCGGAATGATCGTGACGGCGATTGCTGGAATGATCTTCGGTTTGATTCCAGTCCCAACAAGCCTTGGTGAAATCGTTTCAGCACCACCGAGTATCGCACCGACATTTGGGCAGGCATTCCTCCACTTTGATGAAATCTTCACGGTTCAAATGATGATCGTCATCCTGACTTTCTTCTTCGTTGATTTTTTCGATACAGCAGGTACGTTGGTTGCAGTAGCAAACCAAGCTGGTCTAATTAAAGAAAATAAAGTACCGCGTGCTGGTCGCGCATTGATCGCTGACTCAACAGCGACGGTAGCAGGTTCGATTCTTGGAACATCAACAACGGTTTCTTACGTTGAATCCAGTGCAGGGGTCGCAGCAGGTGGTCGTTCAGGTATGACGGCGATCGTCACAGCATTGTTCTTCGGTCTTGCTTTATTCTTCTCGCCATTGCTCGCAATCATCACAGCGCCAGTCACGGCACCCGCATTGATCATCGTTGGTGTGTTGATGGCAGCTTCACTGCTTCAGATTGATTGGAAAAAATTCGAGTACGCCGTTCCGGCTTTCTTGACCGTCATCATGATGCCGTTGACGTATTCAATCGCAACAGGGATTGCATTCGGTTTCCTTTTCTATCCGGTCACGATGATCGCGAAAGGACGAGCAAAAGAAGTGCATCCAATCATGTACGTGTTGTCACTCGGATTCCTCGGTTACTTTATCTGGTTGCATTAATCCAAACTGCGTCTTTCTTCTATATAGAAGAAAGACGTTTTTTTATTGGGAGAGGGTAAGGAAGAAGAGAGAGGGTGATTCAGATGTTACAGCAGATTACTGGACCTGTATTTGAATACTTGGCTGAGAACAGACTGTTGATTCAACTAGCTAGAAAAGTCGGATTACCACTTGGTGGGACGTTATTCGTTGGAGGGCAGGGCGCTGAAGAGACACTCGACACGGTCAAACAATTCAATCAAGATGGACGAGCCGCCACAATAGATTGTTTAGGCGAGTTCGTCGAGACAGAACAGGACGCGGTAGATATCGCGGATGAATGCATCAAAGTCATCGGACAGATCAAAGCATATGATCTAGACGCGCAAGTATCTTTAAAGCTGACATCGATCGGATTAAGAATTGATCCGGATATCGCCTATCAACAGTTAAGTCGTATTGCAGAGGTTGCAGATCAACAAAACATGCGCGTAACAGTCAATATGGAAGAAGCGATGATGGTCGAGTCGATCGTCCGAGTCTTCGAACGCGTACATGAACACTATCCAAACGTCGGGATTGCGCTACAAGCAAACGTCTATCGAAGTCGTTTTGATTTAGAGTATCTTCACGCAACAATACGTGTCGTCAAAGGGGCATACGATGGAGACGATGAACTCTATATTCAACCGAAGAAGACAGTCGATGAGACATACCTTCAATTAGTAAAAGTCAATTTGTTAAATGGGAACTACACGCAAATCGCGACACATGATGAACAGATCATTCAGCAAATCATTGACTTTACTAAAATGAAACAGATTGATCCATCACGGTTTGAATTTCAAATGCTTCAAGGCATGCGACCGAAACGACAACAAAAGTTAGTTCGACAAGGTTATCGTGTCGTTATCTACGTTCCACATGGTGTGGACTGGTATACGTATTTGATGAGACGGTTAGCAGAACGTCCAGCGAATATCGCGTTTACAGTAGGAGCCATGTTAAGAAGGTAAAGACTTTGCGAAGAGGATTTAAACTCTTTGCAAAGTTTTTTTAAAATAATGCTTGTGTTTGTCGAATTTTGTTGTTATATTAATAAATGTTCCAGCGAGACGCCTTTTATAAACGGTTCGTTGGGGCTGAAAAGTTTTTTAAAAAGCATGGTTGACATAATCAAAACAACCTGTTAATCTATTAAAGTCGCTAAGGCGGCAGACGAACTTTGAAAACTGAAC
>NZ_DGYQ01000033.1:30306-122002 GCF_002396765.1 Exiguobacterium sp. UBA5002 | reverse complement strand
ACTTGACAGGGAGCAGTTCACCATGTCACCCAGCGCGTTTTACTTTTCTTTTTTCTACATAATTGGCAACAACAGTGAAACCATCTTTGGGTTTCAATCCAAGACTAATCATTTGAGCTCTTTGGCTCTCGACAAGTGCGTCAATCTCCCCTTCCTCAAAACTATCCAACATCATTCGGGTCACTACAGGGCGCTTCCGATTGAATAGCTTGCTAAGGGGTTTCACGGATTTCCTTTTATTTAGAGGCAGTCGAACCAACTGCATGTTAGCGACAGTGTTTGTCCCTAAACCGCTCTTGCACCGTAGACCGATCACATGGTCAAGAGAAAGGTATGATTGGCTCTCCGGATCTTTGAAAGTCAGCAAGTTACCTGAAATCGCACAACGTCCCGACTGCTTCATGTACAACTCTGTAAGCTCCGCGGTAGTGATGCGATCATCCAGCCCTAGTTCTGCAGCACTTCGATTAGCTTTTTCTGCACAACGCTGCAGACGTCCTAATAGTGTGTGTCGAGACTGTCGCTTCTTTCGGTTTGCAATCCGTCGTTTTTGATCTTCCGTCATTTGGCACCATTCCAATCTAGTTTTTTATATGCAAAAAGCGCCTCCCCGAAGGAAGACGCCTTTGTGTAATCAATTTGATTTTTTATACTTCTGTGTCGAAACGCGTTCGTAGCCATGCGCTGTAAAAACGCGATTTAAAGTCTGATTCTCTCGTAGAGCACGGGTGAGCGAGTTCGGGGCAATCCCGATCGCACTGCAAATCAGCGCCTTCTTTAGCTCCGGTTCATCGTGTGTCTGTAGTAAATCAGCGATAGCTTTAACTGTATCGCTGTATTCGCCTTTTAAAATTGGTTCATGAATTATCTTCGCACCAGGGAACGCCTGCGCAATCATTGCTACAGCCTCGTCAGGAACAGCTAAGAGATAGGCAGTTAGCGCGTCTTCTTTTCTTCCTGGCCGCAGTCTACCGATATTTTGGATTGTCGTGACACCGATATGCGAATTGACGACACCTTGCACTAACGGATCCGCATAGAGAATCGAAGCACTACGATCAGGCTTATAGTGTCCATCGATTTGTTCATCGGGGTAGCGACTGTCTCCGATAGCTATGTTCGTAATAGCCGCTGGAATCGCAGTACCTACCTGCAAGATTGCGTCTGCATGCTCGTAATCGTTCACGCCTCGGCCGCTGTCATTCGGTTTGTACAAGACACTATCCGGATTAACCGCAGCAAGACGCTGCATAAGCAGTTCCATCGGATCCCCTTTAAATACGGACACCAAGAGTTGCTCATGCTCGAGCATTAGCTCGCCTTCGACTAAATAGCGCAGTCTTTCGATGTTATCTGGACTCGATGCCCATCGTTTAGAAGCAGTGACGGCGTTACAGACGCGAATTGTAAGATTTGAATAGTCGAATACTGGCGTCTCCGGGCGAATGATTTGGAGGCTCGGCAACAAGTCGTACATTGCGTCAAACTCCGCTGTGGCATCGAAGAAAACGACGTCGTACGGATTCAAGGACCCAGCTAAGGATTCGAAGCAAGACAGTCCGAAATCGTTGACGGAAGCACCAAGGTTATCAGTCAAATAAACCCCATCCGTCTTAGTTTGCTTCCACTCCAACCGCGCGCCGGTCTTTACGATGAACTCAAAAGACTTTAACAGTCGCTCGAAATCAAAGCCGAAGCGAGCGCGTGCTTGTTCGAATAGGCTTGGGGGTAGCGAAAATGCCTCATTAATCGCAGGTATGCGCTTTGCGTGAAATGACTCGCGTTCAGTCCGATCAATCACGTCAGACAAGTTCCGAATATGTTGACGTACCTCTTCGAAGGAACGAACAGCAAAGTTAGTGCCGGTGAATCGGCGAGTATTCTCTACGACGTTCTCTAAATTCGTCATTATCATGCTTAAAGAGCTTCGTGAGATAGCATGCTCGCGTAGTAACGGAAGTTGTTCGTCAACGATAATTGAACGAGTGTCTTTCAATGTACCGACTACTCCTGTAAACTGCGCCAACCGGCTATCGAACATTCCGGAATCAAGCGCAATCCGGAACATTGCGTGCGTAAGGATCACGATGCGGAACTCATGCGCAACATCTAACTGCCTTGCGTAATCTGTCTCGTCAACAAAGCTATCTTTGCGCCGGATTGCAATGGCTGAACCTTCGCGTGCTTCGTTTGCTGCGGTCACCAGTTGGTCCACGACCTCAACGCGCGGAACTACGACAACGATCGGACTACCGGAATGCTTCGCTGTGGCTTCGATAAACCGCGTAATCAATAACGTCTTACCTAAACCGACGTCAGCGACGATGGCGACCTTTTTGTCGTAAGCACGACGATTCACCAGCACGTCAACCATGCGATAAAAGTGCGCTTCTTGCGATTCTGTGACTGTTTTACCGTTCGTCTCTAGCGTTGTAGTCACGCTTTCTACTAAATCAGTTCGGCAAAGTGTCGACTGCTTAAACGGTCTTGAAATTAGCGTCATTTCATGCCAGCTCCTTTACGATTTGTGTGCATTTTTCGCCTTTTTGCGCTAGATAATCGGTCAAAAATGCGATAATCTTGCGTTTGTTCTTCGGATCATTCGGTTGGTACGTCGGGTATGAGATGATTTGGTGCGTGATATAGCGTGAGACTCCGGTTTGGCGCGAGACTTCTCGAATCGACAAGCCTGAAACGTTAAGCATCTCTTGAATGGAATTCATCTTGCTTCCTCCTTATGGTTAAGCCAATGTGGCTAATACAACGCAAAAAAAGCAACTCGGCACCTGCCGGATTGCTGAGATGATTTATGTTTAAATGCCTCTTCATATTTATAGGTAACAATTAGCGCTTTTCATTCCATTTTTCATAAAAATAAATTTGGAGACAGTACTTCCTCATATATACATAGAACAATTCGAGCTTTTTACAGGCAAAATTCGCAAAATAAATTTAATTATTTTATCGGGCTATGCCTTCTCATACTTATATGCAACAATAAGGGCTTTTTGGCTGTTATTTGTTAAAAATAAATTTAATTATTTTATCGGGCTATGCCTTCTCATATAGTAAGGTAACAATCGGCACTTTTTGTCGGGTTTTAAAGCAAAATAAATTTACTGCCTATATCTTCTCAATAGTACATATAACAATTGGCGCTTTTTATACTATTTTTAACGAAAATAATTCGCAACTATTTTTGAGGTGTGCTCAATGGCAACAATCCCTCATATATACATGCAACAATCCGGGGTTTTGTGCGGTTTTTGCGTAAAATAATCTGTAGTACGTGCCCTCTCATACTTACATATAACAATTAGCGCTTTTTGCAACTTAATTACGAAAAATAAATTTAATTATTTTTATTAGCGCTGATCCGCGGATATTGGCGCCTACTCTCGTAGGCTTGCGTAATGCTTCCTCATATACTAATAGAACATCTAGCGCTTTTCATCGACTGTTTACGCAAAATAAATTTAATAAATTCTTTCTTATAACGTAATAGAACAATTAGCGCTTTTTGTACGGTTTTTACGCAAAATAAATTTATCGTTTTACTTCTCTATAACGTAATAGAACAATTGGCGCTTTTTTCACTATTTTTTGCGCAAATAAATTTAATTATTTTTATTGCGTCATATAGCGCAGTATATCGCCAGTGCTTTCGCCTGTATTACCACCTGCTCATAAATATGTCAGTATACCTCGCGCGAGATTTGTCGGTAGACAAAGATCGCAGGACCTTATATCGGCATTAAAAAAACAAACAGGCACTCATTAAAGTCTTTTATGGAAGAGTGTTTGTTTTTGAAGTTCAAGTACTAGTGCCGCTGTCGCGTCACACGTGTGTTAGCAATGTAATTGATTATGTCGACTATACAAGAGTTTGTTATTCGCGCGAGATTTGTCGGTAGACAAAGATCGCAGGCTTTTAAATTCGTAATACTGCGCTATTTAAGACTAAGAGAACTTTTTCGCTAAAAACGCTGAAAGTCATTGGCGCTCTAAGGCTAAACGCTGTTTTGCGATTGGACGAATTTGACCCTCTTTTAGCGACCAATTGGACGTATTTGACCCTATGGCGTTAAATTGCGCCATAATTTGCGCTCTCTAAGACTAAGAGAACTTTTTGCCGAAAAAACGTGGAAACCGTTGCGGCTCTAAGGCGCAAGTCACTTTTGCAATTGAACGTATTTGACCCTGTGGTTGATTTAACGCATTAAAGGATACTGCGCCAGCACCCGATATAACTCGCCGATCAACGCATCATGGCGCCCTTGCTTCGATATCCTCGCGTAACCCCCCTCGTTGCCCTCGCCTGCTACCGCACTCTACTTCGATTCTATGCGTAATTTACCGCCCACCAATCGTAAAAATAACAGGTGGCGATAATTGCGGGTATGTCGGTATGGTTTGATGGTATAGCGCTAGAACTGCGCTATAAACAGCGATAAAAACGATAGCCTATATTACTAGCTCTATTCTTCGCTATCCAAACATGATTACAGCGCAGCCTTTCCGTACCTATACAACACCCTCGTCTGATACGCCACGCTCCGTTTTTCCACTTATAGCCACGAAAAAAGACGCCATTAGGCGCCTCTACGATATTCCTGTATGCTTATCGATGAATCTCGACTCTTGCCTGAACGCGCTTTACTTCGACGACGACGTTTCCTAGCGTATAGATGCCGATTTGATTCGGTACCGGGCGCCAAGGATCAATCAATTCGTTGTCGATCGAGAAGCCTAGCGCTAGGTTAACTGCTTCCCGGACTGCTGCGCTACTTGAATCGACTCGTAGTGCTTCCATTTCGACTTCCTGGCCGCCGAGTTCGTCATCGGTGATTGGCGCGGATGTTGCTGTGATTGTTTGCTCAACGCCCCATGGCAATTTGACGTGAACCTCCGTAAAGAATGAAATCGACCTAGTTCCGAGTGGTATCGTCCAAGAAGAATCCAATTGCGGGATCTCGACGTTGGCTATCGTACCTTGGCGTTGCGTTCTTATGAGCAATGATTTTTGCATGTTTTACTGTCCCTCCCAATCCGGATCCGGTGAAAACGATAGACGATAAACGATATCTGACACGTAAACCTTTATCTTGCGGCTGTGAACGATGTGTTGAATAGAACAGTATCTTAGCTTGTTGTAGACACCTTCCAAAACCTCTGCGCCAAATACTTCCTCGCTGGCTTCATTGATTGCATATTCGGCAAACCACATTGAAACTCGCTCACGGTCGATGGTCCCTAGGTCATCCCACATCTCTTCACGATCACGGTAGAATGTCGTGATACCCTCCCAACGAAATACCGGAGTGTCGAGTATTACTTTGCCAGCGAACTCGATTCCTGATAAGTAGTCTTCCCGATCAGTCAGGTCAGTCGGAGTTACTGCGCTAGTCAATAGCGGAAACAGTTCGCTTAATGAATGACCTTTCGCAGGTTCTTCGTAGTTTGTCGCTATTCTATTGAAGAAATAGGATTTCGATAATTGATCTGCCTTGATTTCACTTAACCCAAAGCTCATTGAGTTACCTCCGAGAGTTCTACTGTAGCAAAAGTGATTTTTCGAACTTCATCAATCGAACATTTCAAAATCTTAGCTGCTTCACTTAATCCAATGATATAGGTCACAGCATCGCGGGTTATCCAAAATTGTCCGAAACCTTTGTTCTCTAATTTAATCATCTATATCCCTCCAAATCCCTAAAATGTAATTCCACGCCTTTAGTGTACACACTTGTACTTACTTTTGGAAGGTTTTGTTTATTATTTTGGTCAATAATGTAAGTATTTGTACACACGTTTTATTTAATGATGATACATTTGCTCAAAGGGGTGTGGTATGAAAATGGATGAGAAGAAGAACAGACTGCGGAAGCGAGTAAATTTTACTCTTTCGGATGAAACACTGGCGAGGATGGACGAAATCGTAGACGCACACGGATCTAATAGATCAAAGCTCGTTGATATAGCGATTGCAAACGTCTATCTTCGTCACCAACAAGGATTGCCGCTTAAATCTGAAATTAACGAAGAGCTGCGCTAATATAGCGTGGCTTTTTTGATGAAACAATTTCCTAAAGTAATTAATTTAACCTAATAAATATGATGTAAAATATTGTTAGAAGGAGGTGACCACAAATGAGATTTGAAATTATGAAACGAGAGAATGGTAAATACTGTTTTCATATTAAAGATGAGAAAAATGGAATAATTGCTCGTAGCGAAGATTTTACTCAACATATCAACTGTAAAAAAGCTGCGAACTCCATCATCGAGAGTCTTCCTAACATAGAAGTAATAGACCACTGCGACCTTAGCGATGGAAGGACTATTGAACTCACTGATTATGATATATGGCTTCTAGATCAATTTAAGTTTGATTTCGACTAAATCCATGACCTGTTTATACAGGTCCTTTCTATTACTATTACTATTTTGGAGGCGAAAATATGCGACTCACCATCGTACATAACCTGGATGATACTCTGCGCTTTCTACTGCTCGACGACGACGGAACTCTAATCGCATCCAGCGTCGACTATACTAATTACGAAGACTGCCTTGTAGGCGCAACAATCGTTCAAGCCGAAACCTTATTCGCAGACATCGAGTACTTACCGCCGACTGACGGAACGTTTACGATGCGCTTCGAAGTCGAACCGTAATTTTGGTGCGCGGACGTATTATGGCTTAGGAAGGAGGGAAAATCGCCGGTGTCCTTGGGGGTCGCGCAACCCTCGTTACCCTACCGCAATTGATCGATGAATAAAAAACGTATTAACAACGCTACTTAACCATGTTGTGTTGCGTTAGTGTCATCACAATGAACGTTGATGTTAAGCCATTCATGCACAGTCATTCGTTCATGTCCGTATGCATAAGTTATACATAACGCTGAAATACCGCATGGTTGCGTTGATTGGCGCCTTATTTGTCGACAATTTATGCAACGAATATACAGCGGATTAATCGCATCAAAAATAAATAACGGCCGTCCAGTTGAAGGTGCGTGCCTGTGTAGAGTGTAGAAAAGTATAACCGTCTTTTCTGTTTCCTACTATATTACTCCATCGTAAAACGTCCGTTACACTCTATGCTCAAAATAAAAAGCAGCCGCGCATCCCGCGCCCGATGCGGATTTAACCGGAACGAAACGGACATCTCGATTTCCATATCCTTCTATAATACGTGTACACTGGAGCGCTATGTCCGCTCTTACCCGACTTCACCGATAGAACACTCATCGATAATACTGCGAACCATTACCAATCCTTCGTCTGATGCGTACTCTTGCGCCACATAGCGCCCATACACGATTGCTGCGTATCCGGACAACCCTTCGCCTGATGCTTCTTCTATCGCTATCTCAGCGGTCATCTGCGCCATTTCATCACATACTAACGAAGTGACCACGCTTAAAAAGTACCCAGTGATACTGCGAAGTTTCTTTTTCTTCGCGACATAGGCAGTACGGGTTGCTGCAGATTCAATCTGACGAACATAAGCGAGTAGATCAAAGTTGCGGACGAGTAACGGGAACTGGCGTGATAAAACGGATCTGACGTGATTGGCGATACCTTTCGTTAGCAACTCGATTCTTTGTTCAACCGGAATCGCTAACGGTTGTATCGCCCTCGTTAGTTCTGTTTCCACGTTAAAGGCGCTCAATATTTCATTCGGAGTAGCATCGAATGTTTTAGAGCTTGAAGAAAAAGAACTTAAAAGAGAAGAAATTAATGGCGAATCATTTCGGCTATATCCTTGTGAATCATTTTGAATAGTGCCTTGCGAATCATTCGCTGGTTGCGCTTCTTCGAATTGCGGCACTCCATTATCTATTTCTTTAGTATCCGCTGTTTCTTCGATTGGTAAGGGCAGTATACGGACTATATTAGAAGTCTGACGGTTATCAGAGCGTCGTTTAGCGTTATGTACCTCGATCATGCCAAGTGTGCGGAGCTTCTTAAAAGCGCGGAATACCGTTGCACGACCGCATCCGACGATAGTGGCGAGTTTGTTCGCAGACAAATAAGCTACGCCGATATAGCGCAAAGCAAATTGATTTAATCGGTAGTATACCTCACGCTCTAATTTCGTTAGTTGATCGCCGTTTAGCGTGACTTGCGCCCAGTACGTCGCATTGAGGTCGTCTACGCTATCATGCGTCGTCATTGAGGCTAGTGTTTCGGAGTTAAGTATGTGAGTGATATTTTTAAGTGACATTAGTATAGGCTCCCTTTTCGGAGCATCCATGCAAAATAACGCATCACTATATTATTGTGTGGCGTTACTGGCTTGCTTTTCGAGTGAAAATTTCTTACACTAGAACTAGAGATTGGTGTTCATGTGTCGTCTGCCCCGGCCAGGGCTTACGTATTTCGCATGGACGCTTTTTTTGTGTTCAGAATCTACTTCCTTTGGATAATTTTCGGAATTTGCGAATAGCAGATGCTCTCTCATGGACGTTTTGTACGTCGTTATCTGTCATCTGTACATAACGTCTCGTCATAGTGACGCTAGAGTGCCCGAGTAAGCGCATCAGCGTATAAGCATCGCCACCGTTCAGCACATAGTTCCTAGCTGCAGTATGTCGCCACGTATGAGCAGACGTGCGTATTCGCTTTTCAACCCCAGTCACTTCTCCGTAAAACTTCAACCTCTTATTCATGTTGTTAGGGTGCATCGGTACACCATTAGTCGACATGAAATAATGTTCTGCTTCAGGGAAATGAAAAGTTGCTTCGGCTTGTAATTCCTCTAATAAATCCAATACTTCTTTAGAAATAGGGACAACACGCCCCTTACGATTCTTTGCCTTGTCACCGTTAATATAGAGACTTCTTGTTTTGTAATTGACATCCGCAAATCGAAGACCCGTAGCCTCGTTATTACGCACTCCAGTATCCAACAACAAAAATTGAAATACATAGTCTCGAAAACCTACGAAAGTGCGCTGATCGCACGCATCAAGCAACGCAGTCACTTCGTCATCTGTAAAGGACTGAATCACGTCGTCATCCGTTCGCTGGCGCCGTATATTCGCCGTAGGATTCTTCTCAACCATCTTTTCTTCTTCGAAGTAGTTGAACATCGCTCTTAAATTGCGGATTGCTCCGTTAACAGAGTTAGCAGACAACCCTTTACCGAAGTCCTTCTTTCCTAATGAAGGATGATTGCCGTAACGTGGCGCTTCTTCCGTTAAATAAAGAACGAACTCTCGGACATGTGTATTTTCAACGTCCGACACAAACATCACTTCGGGATACTTTTCGCGAAGCCATGCGTCAAACTTTCGCCAAGTCAGCGAGTATGCTTCGACAGTTGCCGGTCTTAAATTCCGCGCTTTTCTAGACTCAAAAAATTCGCTGACTGCCCGATCTAATGCAACATTCAAATCAGCCTTAATTATGCCATCTTGCTTTCGCCCCTTACCGATTGGCGCACGCAAAGTTCTGCGCACACCTCCACCATTCATCGTTCTTCTTTTAGCCATAAAAAATAGCGCCTCCCATCGTTTTACCGATAGAAGACGCATTAGCGCGGTGCTCACGTAGTAATAATCAATCTTATCCTTCGACATTATCACCCTTCGCATCCCTGCGCTCATTTGCGTCAGTTAGCGCTCAACAGGCGAATAACTTAACAGCCACCCGGTGTCCCGGCATTCGTTGCCGTCCGGAACGAAGTCCCGCAACCGCATGTTGCGATGGCATTCGGATTCGTGATCGTGAATCCGCCGCCGAGCATCGACTGTTTATAATCGATTTCCAGTCCTTTGACGACCGGATAATCTTTTTCGTCCACGATGACGGTCACGCCGTGCTGTTCGAAAACGAGATCCGTTTCTTTCTGTTGGTCGAATCCCATTCCGTACGACAGACCACTACATCCACCACCTTGGACGAGCATCCGAAGATTCCGTTCATCTGCTGGTGCCTGCGCCATCATGTCCTGGACTTGTAGCGCTGCTGCCTCCGTTAAATGGATCATGTCATCACCTTCCTTTTCTTTAGTATACGCAACTTCTGAGCGAATCGAAACCTAGTTGCTTGAAACTATCTTGAATTCGTTGTATAAATGGTATGTACAACAAAATAATCGTTCCATCTTCAGGGCAGGGTGAAATTCCCGACCGGCGGTAAACAACTCTTCTTGAGTTGAAGCCCGCGAGCGAATAGGGCGCTATTTGCTGATTCTGTGTAATTCAGGAGCCGACAGTACAGTCTGGATGGGAGAAGATGGCGGCATGAGTTTGAATTTGATCGATTTTTGCAACAATCGATTAGGTTTATTTAATGCGGACTTCTCCCCTGTTGATCTCATCAATAGGGGTTTCTTTATGGACGCAGTCATGCCAATACTTCATCGAGAGGAACGAGCAAAAGGAGACAATACTCGTATGAAACGCACACAAAAAATGGTCACTCTGTCAATGTTAGGTTCAATCTCATTTGTTCTTATGCTTATCAATTTTCCACTACCGTTCTTACCGAACTATCTGAAGATTGACTTCAGTGATGTTCCTGCTCTCGTCGCAGCGATCATGTTCTCACCGGTCGCAGGTGTCATCGTCGAAGCATTGAAGAACGTGCTATACTACATCTTCCGCGGAAGTGGTGTTCCGGTCGGAGAATTCGCGAACTTCGCTGCTGGTGTCGCATTCGTGCTTCCTGTCAGCTGGTTCTACCACAAAAAGAAATCAACACAAGGTCTCGCAACTGGTCTCGTCGCTGGTACGATCACGATGGCACTCGGTCTTGCGATCCTCAACTATATCTTGATCCTTCCAGCGTATGCATGGTTCCTCGGTATGGACTACATGGCGGATCCAGCTGTCAAATGGACAGCGATCACAGCCGGTATCTTACCGTTTAACGTCATCAAGGCGTTGTTCATCTCGGCACTCTTCATTCCACTGTTCTTGAAACTACGCCCATGGATGATGCGCCGTCAACAATCTGCCTGATCCGAAAAGCTGCGCCCGCTGACGGACACGAATCCCCTCGTTCAGACGAACGAGGGGATTTTTTGGCTGTCCATGCTCACAGCTCATTCTCTTCGATTTTCAGGTAAATCTTTTCAAGCAACTCTTCCGGCGTCTCGCCTACGACCGTCTCACCATCTACGAGACAAAAATGGTCAAGCGAACAAATCCCGCAATAACCGAGGCAACCGTATTCGACGACGTCAACATTCGGGTCACGTTCAAGTTGCTCCATGACGACCTGTGTACCAGCCGCTAAGTTACTAATACAAAATTCAATAATCGGATTCACTTTTTTTCCTCCTTCAAGCAGGAAACGACCTGCCTCATGTCGTATTATACAAGGTCAGACTGATTTAGGGGAACTAAGGGGGATTTTACGTTATGAAGCAATTGGTCGTACTCGGCGGAGGTTATGGTGGAATGCGGATTTGTGAGCGATTCAAGGACGAGGAAGTTGCCGTCACGCTCGTCGACCGTCTACCGTACCACGCACTCAAAACGGAATACTACGCACTCGCAGCAGGTACATTATCAGATCGGGATGTCCGGATTGAATTTCCGGAGGGGAAACATCTTACCTATAAATATGGACATGTCATCAAAATCTCACCAGAGACGAATACGGTCCATCTGCAGGACGGATCAGAATTATTCTATGATGACTTAATCATCGCCCTCGGTTGCGAGGATAAATACCACAACATTCCGGGTGCTCAAGAATTTACATACAGCATCCAGACACTAGAAGAATCACGGAAGACACAACAAGCGATTTATGGTCTGTCACCGGAATCCGTTGTCTCGATCGTCGGTGCTGGTCTATCTGGTGTCGAACTCGCCAGTGAACTACATGAGAGCCGGAAGGATTTAACGATTCGTCTGTTCGACCGCGGTCCATCCGTCTTGTCGTTCTTATCCGATAAAGTCTCGTCTTACGTTCAGGAATGGTTCGAGGAACATGACGTTGAAGTCATCAACAACTCGAATGTCACGCTCGTCACAGCGGACGATGTGCGAAACGGCGACGATACGTATCCATCCGACTTAACGATTTGGACAGCTGGTACGCAGCCGGTCAAAGTTGTACGCGATCTCGGCTTTGCTGCGGACAGTGGCGGTCGGATCAAATTGACGGAACATCATCACGTACCGGAATACGATAACGTCTTCGTCATCGGTGATTGTGCAAGTCTACCGTATGCACCAAGTGGTCAACTCGCAGAACATCAGGCAGAACAAGTCGTCGATGTCTTACAAGCCAAGTGGCAAGGAAAGAAATTACCGAAGCTGCCAGAAATTAAACTGCGCGGGATGCTCGGTTCACTCGGAAAATCAGATGGTTTCGGAATCGTCATGGGCAAACAAGCACTGACGGGGAAAGTCCCACGTCTCTTGAAGTCCGGTGTCTTATGGAAACACAAAAAGATTAAATGAGCAAAAGAGGTGTCCCAAGCTTTGGGATACCTCTTTTTCGTTCATCCCGTCTGATTCAGCTTCGCATCGATTGCCGCTGTGATCGTCTTGAGTTTGACGTACCCCTCATCAATCATCTCATCATCGAGCACGATCAGTGGATAAAAATAAACATCCTCTTTCAGCGCTTCCGTCCATTGATCTGATGTTGCTGTCTCGAAATCAACATAGCGAAGCGTCATCGCTTGCTCATATTTCCGCCCGAGGACGGCTTGTAGCCAACTGAATGTCTCTTCCGAGCTAGGTGCCCCGACACAACTCGGACAGGTGACCGCTGTTCCGTAAACCGTGATTTCCATCTTGAAGTCCCCCTTTTCAATTCACTCCTCTTTAGTATACAAGTTTTCCAGATTGAGAACATTTTTCAACCCTGTTACAATGAAACTATACGAAAGGATGTGTTTACGCATGGAAATGTTTGATCAAGTGAATGAAGTTCTTGAAAAATTGCGTCCGTTCCTTCTTCGTGATGGAGGAGACGTTGAACTCGTAGATGTAGAAGACGGAATCGTAAAACTCCGTTTGATGGGAGCTTGTGGTAGCTGCCCAAGTTCAACAATCACATTGAAGGCCGGTATCGAACGTGCCCTTCTTGAAGAAGTCGCTGGCGTCGTCGAAGTCGAACAAGTCTTCTAATACATGAAATCCCGAACGAATTCTCGTTCGGGATTTTTTGATTCATAGAATCCATTCAGCTAACGTATCGACCATGTATGTCGGTTGACGATCCTGCCCTTGAATGAAGACTGGTGTATGGACGCCAGAATTGACGTGCATCGTCCGGATACCTCCATTGATCCCGAAAAGAATGTCCGTATGGTAGTTGTCTCCGACCATGATGACGTCTTCTTTTGACAGACCAATCATTTCTGTCGCGATATCGACCATGACTGGTTCTGGTTTACCGATGAAGAACGGTTCCTTCTCCGTCGTCACGCGCAGGACGGACGTCAAGGCACCATTACCTGGCAGAAAACCACGTTCGGTCGGAATCGCGATATCACCGTTCGTTGAAATAAACCGGGCACCGGCACGAATCGCAAGTGCACCAACAGCGAGTTTTTCGTACGTGATTTGACGATCGAGTCCAATAACGACGTAATCTGCCGCTTCGGTTGCGACGACGTCTAACCCTTCTCGTTCAAGCGCGTCGATCAGTCCTGTTTCTCCGATCGCATAGACGCGCGCTTTTGGTGACAGGTCAGCAATATAACGACCAGTCGCCATCGCACTCGTCAAAACGTGTTTCGCATCGGAATGAACACCCATCCCGCGTAGTTTCTCCGCCACAGCTTCTGCCGTCATCGATGCGTTATTCGTCACGAACAAATACGGAATGCCTTCTGCTTGCAGACGATTGACGAAATCGACCGCTTCTTTTACCGGTTCCGTTCCGTTATACATCGTTCCATCTAAATCAAATAAATAGCCTTTTGCCTTCATCCTGACTCACTCCTCGTTTGGTAAAAATGCAGACACCGGTCCGAGTTCTGTTTCGATATACCGGCGAATCGCTTCCGGGAAACGACGTAGTTCTGCTTCCTCTGTCTCAAGTACCGCCCGAATCTCCGCCATACTCGACTGTGTGAATGACCGGACGATCAACGTACGTAACGCAACGAGCTTCTTCAGACTCGTCGCGAGCGGTCCATCGATGACCTTCTCATCTTCTAAAATGAGAATGATATCTTCATAACTTCCCGGATCCCGCATGATGAATCCATCAATCATACTGTTTCCGATGTCGATGACACTTTCGATGACTAAAAAACCGATCCGTTCCATAGCCAGTGCCGTCGTCACCGGATCCCCCGTAACTTCCTTACTTTGTCGAAGTGCCGTCTCATAACAGACGACCGTCTCTTCGATTTTTTGACGATTGACGAAATACATCTTCATTCCCCCTCACATCCTCCATTTTATCGTTATCCGGCAATCCTGAAAAGCAGAAAGGTCATTTGCATCACATTCCCAAATGTGTTATCCTCAATTTAGATTTTTGCTGAAAATAGTATGTCACATTGGTGACGTGGAGGTTATATACATGGAACGGGAACTCGCACTGGAAATCGTACGCGCTACGGAAGCAGCAGCACTAGCTTCTGCTCAATGGATTGGTCGCGGTAAGAAAAATGAAGCGGATGACGCAGCAACGACTGCGATGCGCGAAGTCTTGAACACGGTCAACATGAACGGAACGGTCGTCATCGGTGAAGGCGAGCTCGACGAAGCACCGATGCTCTTCATCGGCGAACGTGTCGGAACAGCGAACGGTCCAATCGTTGATATCGCCGTCGATCCGCTCGAAGGAACGAACATCGTTGCTAAAGGTCTCGGTAATGCGATGGTCGTCATCGCCGTCGCCGATCAAGGCGCCCTGCTCCACGCACCCGATATGTATATGGATAAATTAACAGTCGGACCGAACTTGAAAGGGCACGTCTCACTCGACGACCCGCTTGAAGTCATCATCGAAAAAGCAGCTCAATACAACAATAAACGGATCGAGGACGTCACGGTCATCATGCAGGATCGCCCGCGTCACGATCACTTCCGCGAAGCAGCGATGCGGATGGGCGCACGCGTCCGTCTGTTTGAAGACGGTGATGTCTCAGCTGGAATCGCACCACTTTCTCCTGCAACAGGAATCGATATCTTCATCGGAACAGGCGGTGCGCCTGAAGGTGTCATCACGGCTGCTGCCGTCAAAGCGATGGGTGGCGATATGCAAGCACGCTTACATCCGATGAACGAAGAAGAAACAGCTCGCGTCATCCGAATGGGTCTAGCGGATCCACTTCAGCTCTTAACGCTCGACGACCTGATCAAAAGCGACGACTGCATCTTCGCAGCAACAGGCGTCACGACAGGCGAAATGCTCGATGGCGTGAAGTTCTTGACGGATGATATCGTTGAAACGACATCTCTCGTCATGCGTTCGAAAACACGGACAATCCGAAAAGTGATCGCCGAGCATAGCTTATCGCGTAAACCATACTTGCAAAAAGTCCCCCAAACCCTTTAATCTGAAACAGACGTTAGGGAAATGAGGGAAGCTGAATGATGGAAGAACGTGATTTTTTATACGATGATGTCGAACAAACGAAGACACGCTTCGTCAGTTGGATTGGGGAAGCAAGTCGCTTTGATCTCGCCATCACGCATTCGGAACATTTTTACGGTAAGATTCTCGTCTTGAATCTCTTATCGAATCGGTATGCAATCATCGGCGCTGATGATTTCGATGAACCCGGCTACATCGCAACGGCGTTTGACGTCGAAGACGATGCGGCAACGGAACTCGAAATGTATCTTCGCGCTTATATCGGTCTATGAAAAAAGCCTTCGTCGCGGGACGAAGGCTTTTTTGTCTTATAAGAGACGATCGTTTCGTTCATTTAGTGTGTTCGGTCCGCTGAAGACATTCGTATTATCTGACTCGTCATGAGCGCGGCGCTCTGAATGCTGATCCGCTTCATCACCGACAAGTAACACGAACTGACCACTTTCGACTGCATGATTCGCACGATCGACGTCTTCCTTCGTCAAGCCATTTCCGTGGATGGCATCTCCATGAGAGACCGATTCATCTTTTTTGAAGATACTCTTGATTTCCTGCCATAGATTACGATGATCTTCCTGCGACAGACGCGTGGATGTCTGTTGGTTGTTTAGATCCGCCAATTCCTCGATTTGTTCGAGATCGTATTTGTCGTGCGCTAAGACTTTTAAATCAGTCGAGACGACACCCGCAACACGGAGATCGTGCACGGCACTGACGACTTCTGGTACGGATGAGTAAATTCCAACGATTCGCATGGATAGTTCCCCCTATAGGTACGTGATACTTATAGTAATAGCCGAATTTCTTCCACTAGAAACGCTTTTCTGTATGACAGTTTGATTACTCGCCTTCCGTCTTGTCTGGTGCAGGTGCGAACTTCCGTTTCAACTTCAACGTATTGGATGAAGAACCGTCGAAGCGAGGTGGTGCTTCTTCTCCTTCTACCAATCCGACCTTCTTGACGATGAAATAGGCACATCCGAAGTTACAGTATTCGTAGAGATAATCCGCCACATGCGAAATCTTCGTATCGAATGTCGCTTTCTCGTGTTGATCCTCATAGAAGCCACGTAGTCGTAATTGACCGTGCCCCCAGTCGCCCACGATATAATCATATTTCTCAAGGACATCGCTGAAACGACCGATGAAGGCTTCTTCATTAAAGCCTTCCCGTTTCTCTTCGACGACTTCATAACGTTCCCGATTGACTTGTATCATTATTCCCACCTCCTGCTGTTCTTATCATAGCATATTCCATTTCTCCTGACAGACGAAAAACCGTCCGAGTCAGCTGCTCGAACGGTCGTTGATCGTTAGTCGATCGGAAGTGCTGTTTTATTCTTTTTCGCTGCGTTGACTTGCTCATCTGCATGATACGATGAACGAACGAGTGGACCAGCTTCACAGTGTGAGAAGCCTTTACCAAGCGCAATCTGTTTCAGTTCAGCGAATTCTTGCGGTGTATAGTACTTTATGACGTCGAGGTGCTTTTTCGTCGGTTGGAGATACTGACCGATCGTCATGATGTCGACGTTGTTTGCGCGAAGATCATCCATCGTTTCGAGAATCTCTTCCCATGTCTCACCAAGACCAAGCATCAAGCTCGACTTCGTTGGAATTTCAGGTGCGAGCTCCTTCGAACGACGAAGGAATTCAAGCGTCCGGTCGTATGTGGCTTTTGCACGAACAGTTGGTGTCAGACGGCGAACCGTCTCGATGTTATGGTTCATGATGTCTGGTTGTGCGTCAATCAATGTTTTCAGAGCTTCGAAATTCCCACCCATGTCTGAAGGTAAGACTTCGATTGATGTCTCCGGGTTCATCCGACGAACTTCACGAACCGTCTCAGCGTAAACGCCTGCTCCGAAATCATTCAGATCATCACGAGCGACCGCTGTGATGACCGCGTGCTTCAGGTTCATCAAACGAACGGATTCCGCGACACGTTTTGGTTCTTCGAGATCGAGTTCGTTCGGACGTCCTGTCGTCACGGCGCAAAAACGGCACGCACGTGTACAGATACTTCCGAGAATCATGAACGTCGCCGTCCGGCGTACCGCCCAACACTCGTGGATATTCGGACACTTTGCTTCCTCACAAACAGTATGTAGCTTTTTCTCGCGCATCATACTTTTTAATTCTGTGTAGGTTTCATTCGTATTCAGCTTGATTTTCAACCATTCCGGTTTACGTTGGATTTCTCCGCGTCCCATGGTTTCGCTTCCCCCTTCATCCCCAAAAAGTCAATTAATATCTGCTTTAGTATAACAAACAATCAGGGTTTGCGAACAGGCAATTCATTATATTCCGACTTCTCCGATAAGCGTTCAAACAATAAATCCCGTAACAATTCCGGCATGAAGTATTCTTTTGGCATTTCTTTGATCGCTGGGAAGAGTGGACCGAACGTGAACATATCCGGCAAGACGACCGTATAGTTTCGCGTTGGCTCAAGCGGTTGATGTTCCGCCAAACCAGCATAATGCATCCGCCCCATCAACTTACCACGGAAACCGAGACCACGAACCTTTAGTTGTTCGAACTGATCTGTTTTGACTTCGTCGAGGAAAGTTTGGACTTCCACACCGGTCATCGTCACCTTACAGGGATTGATCGGGTGCGGGCAGAGTCGATGTAAATCAAAGGCAGAGACAGGACCTGGTGGAAGTGACCCAAGCAGAATGCCTGCCGGGACACAAGCGATATCCGCATCACACCAGTCGCGCATCGTCTCGACAAGCAATTGTGAGAATGGCGACTCGCTGAACCAGTCATTGGCTAGACCCGATGTCTCGCCAATCGGCTCCTTCATCTGTTGTTCCGCAAGATACTGTTCCCGGTCGAGCAATTTTGCCGTCGCTTCATCCTCGGCGTAATCGTGCAAGGAGTGAAGGACCGCATCCTTCTCACCCGTATCCGTATTCATGTAGATCTCACCTGCATATTGTCCATGTTTTCCCGCTTGGGTGATCAAGACACCGTTCTTGACGACACCGTCATCAAGGACATGGTGCGTATGCGCACCGATGATCAAATCAAGTTCCGGAAAACGCATTGCGAGTTCTTCGTCTTGATAGAAACCGAGATGACTTAAACAAATCAAGACGTCGACTTCTTGACGCAACCGCTCGATTTCACGCGCTGCGACGTCAAACGGTTCTTCGATCGTCCAACCGAGTAAACCGTATAGTTCAACATACGGTGCCGTCAGACCAAAGACGCCGACTTTGCCGGTCGGTAATTCGTGAATAACCCCTTGTTTGGCAAACGGTGCTTCTAAATTCGAGACGAGGACCGGAAAGTCCGCTTCCGTGTAGAGATTCGCTAACCAGTCATGTGGAAACGTGATGCCTTCATTGTTCCCGATCGTCACGGCGGTTGGCATCAACGCATTCAGTAGATGCGTATTGATCTTTCCTTTTGTTGCTTCCGTCGCTGGATCCACACGGTCCGCATGATCGCCGAGATCAAAAACGAGCGAATCGTACGTCCGGTGTTCCTTGACGAAGGACATGTAGCGAGGCCACATATCGAAGTGTGAGTGCAAATCATTATAGTGAATGATGTGTAACTTCATGCAGAAGCCCCCCTTGATGATTTAGAACAAAGAGATTTGTCGCGGCGCGAGTTCATAGTCGAGATCGAGAATCTCGATTAATCGTTTCGCATTCGGGGCAGCATCTCCTGCTGAGTTGTTATTGAAGAAAACATAGACATCTTTTGCTTCCGCTGCAACGTCGCGGACGTGACTTGCGAGTTCTTGTAGCTCGTCTTCCGAATACCGATAGAGACAGCGGACTTTTCGCCAATCTTCGCTGCTTTGACCGGGTTTCTTTAACCAACCGGCTTTATTTCGTCCGTGGAGGCGGATGAATGCCGTCTCCTGCGTCACGACCGGTACGAATGGTACGGAACCATCTTCCGTCTGCGGTTCGTCACAAATCGTATGAATGAACTGATGTTCCTTCAGAAAACGGAGCGTCCGCTCACGATAAGCTTCCGAATACCACGATGGATTTCGGAACTCGATCGCGACCGGCAGTCCGGCAAGTGATTTTCGAATCGTTTGCAAATATTCCAAGTGCATTTTGCTGACATCGAACCAGGGCGGCAACTGCACGAGGATCGCCGCAATCTTTCCACTCTTTCGCATCGGTTCGATCGACGCGATATATTGTTCAAAAATCGGTCCGAGCGGATCTTTATTATCCCGGTCGTGCCCACTCATCGCCCGGTGAACCTTGACGATGAAGCGAAACCCGTCCGGCGTCTCGGATGTCCATTTCTCATAGTTTCGTTCCGGTTGAATCGCATAGAATGTCGAGTCGACTTCGACCGCTGGAAAATGACCGGCATAAGCAGCCAGTTTTTCTTTACGATCTTGCGGGGTCAAGTAGAGACTATCATGATCTCCCCAGCCCGTGACACCGATATATATCATGCTCTCTTCCCCCTTGTATGTTCTATTCTACTTATTCATCATAGCATAGCAGAATCCGGGATTTCTTCTTCAATGCTTCAATTTAAACGTTCATATTCAAGTATGATACATCCTGATTCGAAGCGTTGTGTTTTGATCATTTTTAAGTGTTGCGGTTGATCAAATACTGGAAACATTCGTTTTCCACCTCCGAGGAGAACCGGGTAAATCACGACATGATAACAGTCGACGAGTCCAAGCTCAATCGCTTCAGCAGCAAGCGTTGCCCCACCGATCGCAATCTGTTTGCCAGGTAAGGCTTTTAGTGCTTGAAGTTCCTCGGCAAGCGACGTGGTCGCTAGACGCGCTTTTCCTTCGACAGCGTCGAGCGTTCGAGAGAAGACGATCTTCTCAAGCGCCTGCCACGTTTTCGCATACTCAACGATGATCAGCTCGTCTTCTTGATCCGCTGTCTCCCAGTATTGCATCATCTCGTACAAACGGCGTCCGTAGACATGGGTATCAAACGCTTTCTCGTAGTCATTGAAATACTGATGTAATTCCGCATCCGGTGAAGCGAAATCGATCCTCCCTGACGCATCCTCGATGTAACCGTCAAGCGAGACTTGAAAGGAATAGACGATGTCACGCATAGTAACCCCTCCTTTTTCACTCTTTATCCGAATAACCATTTCATGAAAAAAAACTCCCCCATCCGTAGATGAGAGAGTAAGACGAATTATCCGATTGAACCTTCCATCTCGAACTTGATGAGACGGTTCATTTCGACCGCATATTCCATTGGAAGTTCTTTTGTGAACGGCTCGATGAAGCCCATGACGATCATTTCCGTTGCTTCCTCTTGTGAGATCCCGCGGCTCATGAGGTAGAACAACTGCTCTTCCGAGACCTTCGAGACTTTCGCTTCGTGCTCAAGCGAAATGTTGTCGTTGAGGATTTCGTTGTACGGAATCGTATCCGACGTCGATTGGTTATCCATGATGAGCGTATCACATTCGATGTTCGAACGTGCACCTGTCGCTTTACGTCCGAAGTGAACGATACCGCGGTACGTGACTTTACCACCGTGTTTTGAGATCGACTTCGAGACGATCGTCGACGATGTGTTCGGTGCTAAGTGAATCATTTTCGCACCCGCATCTTGGTGTTGACCTTTACCTGCGATTGCGATCGACAATGTCATACCACGTGAACCTTCACCTTTGAGGATGACGGCTGGGTATTTCATCGTCAGTTTCGAACCGATGTTACCATCGACCCATTCCATCGTTGCGCCAGCTTCACAGATCGCACGCTTCGTAACGAGGTTGTAGACGTTGTTCGCCCAGTTTTGGATCGTCGTGTAACGGCAGTAAGCGTTTTTGTTGATGAAGATCTCAACGACCGCTGAGTGAAGCGAGTTCGTCGTGTAGACCGGTGCTGTACATCCTTCGACGTAGTGAACCGATGCTTCATCGTCAACGATGATCAACGTCCGCTCGAATTGACCCATGTTTTCCGAGTTGATCCGGAAGTAGGCTTGAAGCGGCGTGTCGACTTTAACACCTTTTGGTACGTAGATGAACGATCCACCTGACCAGACCGCTGTGTTCAAGGCTGCGAACTTGTTGTCTGTTGGCGGGATTAATTTTCCGAAGTACTCACGGAAGATATCTTCGTTTTCTTTTAAGGCTGTATCTGTATCTTTGAAGACGACACCGATTTCTTCGAGGTCTTCCTTCATGTTGTGGTAGACGACTTCTGACTCGTACTGAGCCGAGACACCTGCCAAGTATTTTTGCTCTGCTTCAGGGATACCGAGCTTATCAAACGTACGCTTGATTTCTTCTGGTACTTCATCCCACGATTTCTCTGCACGTTCAGACGGCTTGACGTAGTACGTGATGTCGTCGAAGTTCAATTCTGAGAGATCGCCACCCCACGCTGGCATTGCTTGTTCGTTGAAGATCTTGAGTGATTTCAAACGGAAATCAAGCATCCATTGTGGTTCTTCCTTCATTTTCGAGATCGTTTCGACGACTTCAGTCGTCAAGCCGCGTCCAGAACGGAAGATCGAGATATCGCGATCGTGGAAACCATATTTATAATCGCCAATTTCCGGCATGTTCTTTGCCATGTTCATTTCCTCCTCTTACTTGCTTGTGACCGAAGTTTACTTCCCTTCTTCTACGCCGCGTTCGAGCGCCTTCCAGGCAAGTGTCGCACATTTGATCCGTGCCGGGAATTTCGTGACACCCGAGAGTGCCTCGACGTCCCCGAGGTCGAACGATTCGTCGTCATAGTCTTTTCCTTGGACCATGTCCGAAAAGATATCCGCGAGTCGTAAGGCTTCTTCGATAGTCTTACCTTTGACGAGTTGCGTCATCATTGAAGCAGACGCCATGCTGATGGAGCAGCCCTCCCCGTCAAATTTCGCATCACGGACGACATCGTCTTCAATCGCGAGCTGGAGACGAATCGTGTCGCCGCACGTCGGATTGTTCATGTCGATCGTGACGCCCCCCTCGATCGCACCGCGATTTCGGGGAGTTTTATAGTGATCCATGATCACTTGACGATACAAGTGATCGAGATTGTTAAAATCCATGACTGAAATACTCCTTCGTTTGGCGAAGTCCTGTCACGAGTGCGTCAACCTCTTCTTTCGTATTGTAGAGATAGAAGCTAGCGCGAGCCGTCGAGCTCGCTCCGAGCCAACGCATCAATGGTTGTGCACAGTGGTGACCGGCACGAACCGCGATTCCTTGCATATCAAGGACGGTTGCGACGTCATGTGCATGGACATCACCGAGATTGAACGTGACGAGCCCAACGCGTTCTTCCGGACCGTAAATCGTTAGTCCGTCGATGTCACGCATTTGTGCCATCGCGTACTGCGCGAGTTCACGTTCGTGTGCTTCGACGTTCTCTAGACCAATCTCTTCTAAGAAATCAATCGCTGCTGATAGACCAACAGCACCTGCGATGATTGGTGTACCGGCTTCGAAACGGTATGGAGACGGTTTGAATGTCGACTCTTCAAGACCGACGTAATCAATCATTTCGCCACCGAATTCGACAGGTTCCATCGCATTGAGTAATGCCTTTTTCCCGTAAAGGACACCGACGCCTGTCGGACCACACATCTTGTGTGCAGAGAAGGCGAGGAAGTCACAGTCGAGATCCGTAACATTAATCCGTTGGTGCGGTGCACTTTGCGCGGCATCGACGACCATGACAGCTCCTCGAGCGTGCGCAAGACGTGCGACTTCTTTGATCGGATTGATCGTACCGAGGACGTTCGAGACATGTGCCATCGCGACGATTTTCGTCCGGTCGGACAGTTGTGCTTCGACCGCTTCGACCGTCACGCGACCATCCGCTGTCAAATCAACGTATTTCAACTTCGCTTTTTTGCGTTTAGCGACTTGTTGCCACGGAATGAGATTCGCATGGTGTTCGAGGTACGTGACGACGATTTCGTCGCCTTCTTCGACATGCTCCATACCGTAGCTTGACGCGACGATGTTGATCGCCGTCGTCGTGCCGCGGGTAAAGATAATTTCTTCATGGTGTTGCGCCTGGATGAAACGACGAACGTTCTCACGCGCACCTTCGTACGCATCCGTCGCTCGTGTTCCGAGCGTATGGACGCCACGGTGCACATTCGAATGAATCGTCTTATAGTAGTCGTCAATCGCATTGATGACGACGAGCGGCTTCTGCGAAGAGGCCGCACTATCGAGATAGACGAGTTTCCGGTCGTTGACCTGTTGGTCGAGGATCGGAAACTGATTGCGGATGGATGCATCGATTCCCATATTAGTTTACTTTCCCTTCGATGACTTGAACGAGACGTTCTTTCACCGAGTCAATCGCAAGTTCCGAGACGACTGGCTGGAGGAAACCATGAACGACGAGGCGTTCTGCTTCCTTCCGTGAAAGACCACGGCTCATCAAGTAGTAGAGTTGTAATTCATCGACACGACCGACAGATGCCGCGTGTCCTGCCATGACGTCATCCTCATCGATCAAGAGGATCGGGTTCGCATCACCACGTGCCTTTTCAGACAACATGAGGACACGTTCCGTTTGAACGCCGTTTGATTTCGAAGCGCCGTGATGGATCATCGACGTTCCGTTGAAGATTGATGTTGCTGCGTCTTTTTGGACACCGTGGATCAAGATGAAACCTTCTGATCCTTTACCGAAATGGTCCGTACGGACGTTGAAGTTTTGTTTTTGCTCTCCACGACCGACCGTAACGGCTTTCGTATCTGAGAACGAATCGTTTCCGACGAGGTGTGTTTTTGTTTCTGTGACCGTGTGACCGTCATTCATGTGACCGAGTGCCCATTCGAGCTTCGCGCCTTGTTTGACGACACCGCGACGGTTCATATACGTGACGGCACCTTTAGATAGTGTATCGACACCACCGAAGAGAACTTTTGCGTTGTCTTCGACGAATACTTCTGTGACGACGTTGACGTTATGCGCTTCGTCACCGTAAGAGACGAAGTTTTCGATATACGTCAATTCGCTGTCAGCATCTGCGACGATGATTGTGTGATGGTAAAGGGCAGCGCCTGATTGCTCAAGCGTGTAGATTGCTTGCATCGGTACAGACAGCTTGACGCCTTTTGGTACATAAAGGAACGTACCGCCGTTACGAAGTGCTGCGTTTAATGCCGCAAGACGATCTTCGTTGACTTGAACACCTTCCGTCATGAAGTACTTCTCGACGAGTTCCGGGTGTTGTTTTAATGCGTCTTCGAGTGTCGTGAAGATGACGCCGTTCGACGCTTCACTGTTTTGCGCGTGGACAAGTTGTCCGTTACGTGTGACGAGCATGTGATCACGGTTTTCGCCGATCAATGCTTCGATATCTGAAGAAAGACCAGTGACGGTTTCAAGTTCCGTCGTACCTTCTGTAAAGTTCCAGCCTTCGATCTTGATTTTTTCTACTTTTGGCAATGCGAGCGTTGGGGCAAGATCAAGCGCGTCTTGACGCTTTGCGACCATCCAAGATGGTTCCCCTAAGCGAGTCGCACGTTCTGCCACTGCCTCGCGATTTACTGCAAGATTCAGTTCTACAGTCATCATGCTTCCTCCCTCGTCTTACGCTTTTGTTTCGATTTCGACGTCTTCGATGCCGAGTTCTTTTTTAACCCAGTCATAACCTTCTGCTTCGAGACGGTGTGCGAGTTCTTTACCACCAGACATGACGATTTTTCCGCCCATCATGATGTGGATGAAGTCTGGCTCGATATAGTTCAAGAGACGTTGATAGTGCGTGATGATCAAGCAGCCGAATTCAGGTGAACGCATTTCGTTGACACCTTTTGCGACGACTTTCAATGCATCGATATCAAGACCTGAATCGATTTCATCGAGAATCGCGATTGCTGGTTTAAGCATCATCATCTGAAGAATTTCGTTACGTTTCTTTTCTCCACCAGAGAAACCTTCGTTGAGGTAACGGTGTGCCATTTCTGAAGGCATCTCGAGAAGTCCCATTTGTGAATCAAGTTCACGGATGAATTTCATGAGTGAGATTTCATCGCCTTCTTCACGACGCGAGTTGATCGCTGAACGAAGGAAGTCTGAGTTCGTGACACCACTGATTTCGCTTGGGTACTGCATTGCGAGGAACATTCCCGCTTGTGCGCGCTCATCGACTTCCATGTCGAGAACGTCTTCGCCGTCGAGTGTGACTGAACCAGATGTCACTTCGTACGATGGGTGACCCATCAATGCTGATGCGAGTGTTGATTTACCTGTCCCGTTTGGTCCCATGACCGCGTGGATTTCCCCGCCTTTGATTTCCAAGTTGACGCCTTTCAAGATTTCCTTGCCGTCGATCGCGACGTGTAGATCTTCAATCTTCAAGTGTGAAGCCTTCATGTTAGAATCCCTCCATCTATTCATTTCGTGACTGACGATTCAGAACACGAGCGTTACTAATTTAGTATCATTCTAATCTTAAAGAAACATGGCGTATTATTCAAGCGTCATCGCTCGTTGTTTTTTCTCAAAATCACGCGTTTTGTTGAGAATCATTCGAAAGTTTCACCGGTTCCTCGAGTTCCTCGATCGTCGAAGCCCGATGAATCCGTTGTGACAGTAAGAGCAGTGGTATTCCGAATAATGTCAAGCCCGCTAATATCCCGAAAATCGGTAACGGACGGTCCGCTCCATATAAACTTAACAAATGTCCTCCGGCGATCGGACCGATTGATTGTCCGATCGACGTCAAGCCCATCGCTCCGAAATAACTGCCCCGTAATTCCGGCTTCGCGAACCGATCGGTCAAGATGTCGGTCATCGTGAACATCATGACTTCGCCGCACGTGAAAATGAACATCGCGACGATCATCAACCAGATCGCGTTCGCATTTCCCATGATGAACAATCCGATCGCAACAGTCGCAATTCCGGTCGTGATCGAGACGAGTGGTGACGTCTTCATACCAAACTTCATGATCAGATATTGGACGATTAAGACGGTGATCGCATTGATCGTGATCAAGATCGCATAGAGTGTCTTACCGCCTTCAAGGAGTGACGTCTCCGTCAAGAACTGTGGCAAGGTCGAGTTGAACTGGCTGTAGCCAAAGACGCCGAAGATGATGCCGGCAAGTGCCAGTGTAAAGGCGATATCCGTCCGCAACAGACGAACCGTTGCTCCAAACGACACCTTTTTCCCACCATGCGTCTCGGTGATCGGATGGCGTTTGAATAAGATACCAATCATCACCCCGTACACGATATAGACGAACGCCGTGATGTAAAACGTCGCGGACGTGTTCCCTGCACTCAGCAGTAAAGCGATTCCCGGTCCGATCGCTGCTGCGATGTTGATCATCGCGTAACGGATATTGAAGACGAACAACCGGTTCGCTTCATCCGTCGTATCACTGATCAAGGCACGAGCAGATGGCTCGAAGATTGAGCGACAGACCCCGTTCAAGGCACTGAGCGTAAAGAATGCCCAGAACGTCTCGACTTGTGCCAGCGCGATGAAGACGATCGCGAATCCGATCGTTCCGGCAAGCATCATCGCCCGGCGACCATACCGATCCGACAAGGTACCACCGATGAAACTCATAATGAGGCTGGCGATCGCTGAGATACTGAGGACCCAGCCGACATCGACCGGATCAAACTTCAAGACGGTCGTCATGTAGATGGCGAAGAACGGCATCGTGATGAACGTTCCGAGACGCGAGAAAAACGTCCCGAACAAGACCCCGAGTGTCAACGGATGCAGTTGACGTATGCGTTGCATATGATTCCCCCTAACCCCTGTTTCCGACAAATGAAAAGCATCCTTCCATTATATAGGAAGGATGCCGGCTTCGGTGAACTTATTTGCTGACTGGAACGACCGCACCTTTGTACTTGTCGAGGATCCAATCTTGATTTTTCTTTTCGTGCAGCACGTCAAGAAGTGTTGTGACACGCTTGTCTTTTTCATCGCCATCACGTGTGACGATGATGTTGACGTATGGTGAAGACTCATCTTCTGATGCGATCGCGTCTTTTAACGGGTTCAGACCGTTATCGATCGCATAGTTCGTGTTGATGAGGACGGCGTCGCCTTCATTGTTTTTGTAAGCTTGCGGAAGAAGCGATGCTTCGATGTTCGTTTTGAACTTAAGTTTCTTCGGGTTCTCCGCGATATCGCCGAGTTGTGCATCTGTCGTTTTACCGTCTTTGAGTTTGATCAACCCTTCGTTTTGAAGGAACGTCAAGACACGACCGCGTTCCGCGACGTTTGAGCTCGTTAAGATCGTTGCACCGTTTGGCAACTTATCGAGTGACTTGTATTTCTTCGAGTAGATACCGAGTGGTTCAACATGGACGCCACCTGCGTTCGCGAACTTATACGATTTGTTTTCTTTCTCTTGTTGCTCAAGATACGGTACGTGCTGGAAGTAGTTCGCATCGATTTCTTTTGAAGCGAGCGCTTTGTTCGGAAGTACGTAATCTTGGAACTTCTTGATTTCAAGCTTGTAACCTTTTGCTTCATATTCTTTTTTAACGTGCTGAAGAATCTCAGCGTGCGGTACGTTTGAAGCACCGATGACAAGTGTTTTGTCGTCGCTGTCTGATCCTGATGATTTTTCGCCACATGCAGCAAGACTAATAGCTAAGACGGATACAGCAGCAGTACCTACGAATTTTTTCCAAGTTTTCATGAATGATTCCTCCAATATGATTAAGTTTCGAATTAACGTTTATCGATCGCACGGATCAGCAAATCACCAATGATTTGGATGACGAAGACGATCGCTAAGATTAAGAGTGTCGCAATGACGATGACATCGTTTTGAGAACGCTGGAATCCTTCGATGAAGGCCATGTCCCCAAGTCCACCTCCGCCGACTACTCCGGCCATTGCCGTATAACCGACAAGTGAGACGAGTGTGACCGTGATACCAGAAACGATGGCAGGCAACGCTTCCGGGATTAAGACTTTATAGATGATTTGGAACTTCGTCGCCCCCATCGATTCAGCTGCCTCGATGACACCTTTATCGACTTCACGTAACGCGAGTTCAACCATCCGACCGTAAAATGGTGCAGCACCGAAAATCAGTGCCGGTAATGCTGCCGTTGGTCCGAGGAACGAACCGACGATCGCTGTCGTAAATGGAATCAATAAGATCAGTAAGATGATGAACGGAATCGAACGGAAGACGTTGACGATCAAGCTCAACACTGAATAGAACGCCCGATTCTTGAACAATAACTCTTCGTTTGTCGCATACAATAGTAAACCAATGATCAAACCGAGAACGAATGTCGAAACCCCAGCGATTGCCGTCATATAGACGGTACTGCCTGTCGCTTCCCACACCATGTCCCAATCTAGGTTGTCAAAGAATGAAATCATCGGTGATCCACCTCCACTTCAACATCACTGGCTTGAAGCTTCGTGATGACCGCTTGTGTTGCTTCTGTTTCCCCGATCAACTGAATGAACAGTGTACCGAGTGCCCCTTCCTGTGATTGACCGACGTTTCCGCCGATGATGTTGAACAGGACCGGTGAATCCTTCATGACTTCCGCGAGGATCGGGCTTTCCGCTGTTGATCCGACGAACGTCAACTGAACGATTTTTCCGGTTGGGTACCGTTCGCGTAGTTTCGCGAACGTCAACTCGTTTTCCGAAGGCGACGTCAATTGTTTGACGAACTCCTTCGTCATCGCTTGCTTCGGATGACGGAAGACCTCTGCGACCGGTCCTTGCTCGACGATTTTACCGGCTTCCATGACGGCGACCCGGTGACAGATTTTTTGAATGACGTGCATCTCGTGTGTGATCAAGACGATCGTCAGTTTCAGTTTTTCATTGATGTCAACGAGTAACTCAAGGATTGAGTCCGTCGTCTTCGGATCGAGTGCACTTGTTGCCTCGTCACATAAGAGAACGTCCGGGTTCGATGCCAGTGCCCGAGCGATACCGACACGTTGCTTTTGACCACCGGATAATTGCGACGGATAGGCTTTTTCACGTCCGTCTAAACCAACGAGTTGGATCAGTTCCGCTACCCGTTCCTTGCGGTGTGCTTTCGGGAAGCCACCGAGCTCGAGTGGGAACATGATGTTCTCTTCAACCGTCCGTGACCATAGTAAGTTGAAATGTTGGAAGACCATCGAGACATTCTTACGGACGCCTCGTAATTCCTTTGGTTTTAGTGATGTCATCTCAACACCATCGATTTGGATCGAACCACTCGTTGGTGCTTCAAGCATATTCAGCAATCGGATCAAGGTCGATTTCCCTGCTCCGGAATAACCGATTATTCCAAAAATTTCACCGCGTTCGATTGTCAGATCGACATTCGCGACAGCTTCGACCGCTCCGCGCTTTGAGCGATAAATCTTTCCTACGTCTTGTAAACGAATCACAACTGTCCCTCCTAAAATAAAAAAAGTGCGCGCGTTTTAGAGCAAACGCGCGCACTTTTCAGTACACAAAACCATTTGCTCTCATCTCCCAGACTTTTGTCTGCTGGAATTAGCACCACTTCGGATTAGATCCGCGGTTGCCGGGTTTCATCGGGCCAGTCCCTCCACCACTCTCGATAAGAGTTTCGGTATTAAGTTTGTAGAATATATTCTGAATATTAGCAGGGGTTATTTTTGTTGTCAAACAGTTTTTTCAGAAACTTTTTCGAGGAACGTGAAAGCACGTGTTAAGTCTTCTTTCAAATCTTCCGCGTCCTCAAGTCCAACTGAAATCCGAACGAGACCGTCCGTGATGCCAAGTTCTGCCCGACGTTCTGCTGGGATCGACGCGTGCGTCATCCGTGCAGGAACGGAAATCAGACTCTCGACGGCACCAAGACTCTCAGCGAGTGTGAAGAAGTGTGTCGCCTCGACGAGTTTTTCTGCGTTCGCTGCTGAACCGACATCAAAGCTGATCATCCCACCGAATCCAGTCGCTTGTTTCGCTTGGATGTCGTGACCAGGATGCGATGCAAGTCCTGGATAGAAGATGTTCGAGACGATGTCTTGCGCTTGCAGGAACGCAACGAGATCATGGGCTGTCTCTTCGATCGCATCCATCCGGATACCGAGTGTACGAAGACCACGGACGAGCAAGAAGCTGTCTTGCGGTCCAAGTACGCCGCCTGTCGAGTTTTGGATGAAGTGAAGCTCTTCGCCGAGCGCATCATCTTTGACGACGACAAGTCCAGCGACGACGTCCGAGTGTCCGCCGATGTATTTTGTTGCACTGTGCAAGACGATGTCTGCACCAAGCGCGAGTGGTTGTTGATGATATGGAGTCGCGAACGTGTTGTCGACGACGAGTTTAAGATCGTGACGTTTGGCAATCGTTGCGATGGCTGCGATGTCCGTTACTTTCAACAACGGGTTCGTCGGTGTTTCGACGTAGACGATCTTCGTGTTGTCTTGGATCGCTGCTTCCGTCGCTGCAAGGTCCGTCGTATCGACGAATGTCACTTGGATGTTGAACTTTGGTAAGACGCGTTGCATCAAGCGGAACGTACCACCGTAGACGTCATCCGTCATGACGATGTGGTCGCCAGACTCAAGCAAGTGGAAGACGGCATGGATCGCTGCCATCCCAGAACCGAAGGCAAAACCACGTGCGCCGCCCTCGAGATCCGCAATCAATCGTTCGATGCTCGTCCGTGTTGGGTTCGCTGTCCGTGAGTATTCGTATCCGTCCTTGAGTTGACCGATTTTATCCTGCTTGTATGTGCTTGTTTGATAGATCGGAGGTGTGACGGCTCCTGTTGCCCGGTCGACACCTGTTCCTCCATGAATCAATGCTGTCTTCTTACGCATGAGTTTCGTCCACCTTTTCAAAGATTTGTTGGCTTAAGTAGCGTTCGGCACTGTCTGCGAAGACGGTGACGATCGTACTGCCGGGGTGACGCTTCGCGATATCAAGCGCAGCAACGAGCGCTGCACCTGCTGAACTACCGACGAGTAATCCTTCGCGAGCAGCGAGTGTATGAACCGCGTCAAATGCATCGCGGTCAGAAATCGTATGAATCTCGTCGACGAGTTCACGCGGAACGAGACTTGGCCATTTCGCTGTTCCAATGCCTTCTGTCTTATGCGGACCGGCTGGACCACCATTTAAGACGGAGCCTTCCGGTTCGACGATCGCTGCTTTTGTACCGAGACGTTGTTTTAAGAAGTCCGCTGTTCCGGCGAACGTACCACCTGAACCACAACCGGCAACGAACCAGTCGATGTGCGGCAAGTCCGCAATCAGCTCAGGACCGAGTGTCCGCTGATACGTGACTGGGTTCTCTTCGTTTTCGAATTGTAACGGAACGTAACTGTTCGGAATTTCCTGACCGAGTTCTTTTGCCCGGTCGATAGCCCCTTGCATATCGAGTTCAGTCGGCGTGTTGACGACGGTTGCGCCGAGTGCCCGCATCAACGTCTGTTTTTCCTGACTGAATTTTTCCGGAACGACACAGATGACTTGAAGATTGTATTTTTTAGCGGCGAGCGCCAAGCCGATGCCGGTATTCCCGGCTGTCGGCTCAATGATCGTACCGCCTGGTGTCACATGTCCGTTTTCGATCGCTGCATCAACGAGTTGAATGCCAAGGCGGTCTTTGACGCTGCCCCCAGGGTTCATCCATTCGAGCTTCGCCAAAATGCGCGTACCAGCAGGCAAATCGAATGAAGTGATCTCGTAGAGTGGTGTGTTTCCGACGAGGTCGCGGACGTTGTTCGCGATCATCCGAAGACGATGTCCCATTCATCACGACCGGCAAGCATTTTCTCGGCATAGTGCTTCGCTCCTTTGAGGTCATGTGCGCTCGCAAATCCACATTGGACTTCGTTTTGCGCTGGAATCTCTTCTGCTGCAAGGACGTCTTTCAACGTCTTCTCAACGAGTTCGCTCATTTTTTCGACCGAGTCGAAGTTCATCATCGCCATGTAGAAACCTGTTTGGCATCCCATCGGCGAGACATCGATGACATCATCCGAGTAGTTGCGGATGTTCTCAGCAAGTAAGTGCTCGAGTGTGTGCATCGCACGCATCGGCATTTGCTCAACGTTTGGTTGCGTGAAACGGATATCGTATTTGACGACTTGGTCGACTTTACCTTCTTTATAACCCGCGACGCGGATATAAGGTGCTTTGACTTTCGTATGATCCAGGTTAAAGCTTTCGACGTTCATTTTTTGAAGTGCCATGATTTATTCCCCCATTTTCTCGGCTTCTACGAGCCAGACGAAGTGATTGTATTGTATAAATTTAACAGTGAACCCGCGTGATGTAAACAATTCTTCCATGACTGGAATCAACGGGTAGAATTCGCGTTCGAGATCTTCCACTAACGCGTCGAACCCTTGAGCACGTGCTTCACGGATCGTTTGCTGGCGTGCTTCTTCTGAGACGAACATCGTATCCGCGTAGACGATTTTTCCGTCTGCCGGTAAATGTGATGCCATCAGTTCGATTGCTTCTCCCTTTTCCTCATCTGTTAGATGATGAAACGCATACGTCGAAACAAAACTGCGTGCTTCCTTCGCCTCGAACGAGAGGAAGTGACCGTCTTGTACATCAAGTGACGGAATCTTTTCCGTCAGGATTGCCCGCATCTCCGGACTTGGTTCGACGGCGAGTACGGCGTCGTGACGTGCCAGAAGACGTTGTGTCAGGTTCCCTGTGCCTGCTCCGAATTCAATGACCGGCGACTGCGCTTTATCCGCTACTGTATCCAAAATCTCATCGTATCGACGAAAAACCTCTTTATACTCCGGATCATGTCCGGTTACTGTCTCGTCATACGTTGATGCCCATTCTGTGAAAACATCCATAAAACGTACTGTCATGCCTTGTCGTCCTCCATCTCACCAGTTAATTCCGAGTAATCGGATATGAATTAAAGTAATTTTCCTTATTCGCATTGTAGCAAGGAGATTCTATCCTGGCAAGCGACCGGCTCGAAAAAACTTCCAGAAAACAAAAAAAGGCGTTGCCGGCGAACCGACAACACGAATAATGTGGTTAGAAATGCTACGAAGGAAAACCCAGCTCCATTCGGAATTGTTCGCTCTTCCGCGTGGAGGACGGCGCCTGTTCGACATGATCGCCAGCTTACGTTCACTTCCTGA
The DNA here is from genome assembly GCF_002396765.1 of Exiguobacterium sp. UBA5002. Taxonomy (NCBI): domain Bacteria; kingdom Bacillati; phylum Bacillota; class Bacilli; order Caryophanales; genus Exiguobacterium; species Exiguobacterium sp. UBA5002. The sequence goes on along the minus strand of NZ_DGYQ01000033.1, from coordinate 88,420 downwards.
TCGGTCCTTTCGATCCACCACCCGTTCATTGCACCGCTTCGTCTTTGGGGGACGACTTAAGGGGAAACAATACACCGGCTTAGGATGGGAGAAAGGGTTCAGGACTTGAATCGTATTGAACGATCATCTCTGCTAGACTTCCTATAATGCATTTCTAGAAGTTGTTATGAATATACCATTCATATTTCTGCGTTGTCAACGGATTATTGTAAATATTCCGACAATTTAACAAAAAGAAAAATCCAATCGGACTTTTCTTACCGTTCTTGACAGAAAGCAAAGACGTTTTGGACAGACTGGAAAGCATAAAGTCGCTCTACGACTTGGTTTTCTTCAATTCGCAACAACGCAGGAACACTCATGACACGGGCTTCTTCTAAGAAATCCGGAATGAAATTCCCGTTCGCCTTCTGAATCGATTGACCTGATTCCGTCGCTTCGACGATATCGAGCATACGTTCCGCGATGGCGCATGTCCCGCACATCGGTGCATAGACATACAATAGCCCGTTTTCTGGGACGGTCGTGACTTCTTGCATCGGGGTCGCTCCTTTCTTCGTGGTATCTGTCGTCAGTATACAAAAAAAAGAGAGCGGACGAAACGCAAGCGCCTCGTTCACTCTCTTTTCGTTAAGTATTACTCGTTGATCATCGATTTGTATGCTGCAGCATCCATCAATGCTTCGACTTGTGAAGCATCTTCGATTTCGATGTCGACCATCCAAGCGCCTTCGAATGGTGACTCGTTGACGAGTTCTGGGGAATCCGAAAGGTTTTCGTTGATGGCAACGACTTTACCAGAGATCGGTGCGTATAATTCCGAGACTGTCTTGACCGACTCGACTGAACCGAATGGCTCGTTTGCTGAGATCGTATCCCCGACTTCAGGCAATTCGACGAAGACGATATCCCCGAGTTCGTGTTGCGCGAAATCCGTGATTCCGATACGCGCCTTGTTTCCTGATACTTCGACCCATTCATGTTCTTCCGAATAGCGTAAGTTGTCTTTTACTTTACTCATTTCCGATTCCCCCTGTGGACTAATTTGGACTAACGTGTTCAGTATACCAAAATCGACTCTGAACTTAATACCATTTTCCTTGATACATTTCTTCTTTAAAGCCAATCGTGACGTCTTTCCCGTCTGTGACAATCGGACGCTTCAACAACATGCCGTCACTTGCGAGCAACTTGTATTGCTCGTCTTCTGATAACTCAGGGAGTTTGTCCTTGATGCCTTGCGAACGGTATGATTGACCGCTCGTGTTGAAGAATTTCTTCAGTGGCTCTCCACTCTTTTGATGAAGTTCCTGGATCGTCGTTGCTGATGGTGTCTCCTCGACGATATGTTTGTAATCGACTTCGACACCGTGTTGTTCGAGTGCTTTTTTCGCTTTGACGCACGTACTACATTTCGGGTAGCCGTACATCGTGACTGTTGTTGTCATGTTCATCACCTCACCTTCAAGAGTAGCAGATGGATCACTTCTGCTTCAAGCGTGCGAGCGCCCCGTCGATCTGATCTTGATGATGGGCGTCATGGGCAACGAACGATTCGACGAATTCTTGCGGTCGGAAATTCTCATAGGTCGCCGCAAATTGCTCATCAGACAGACGATTGAGGTGATCGACGATATCACGCCGGACGCTGATCGCTTTTTTTAACAAAGCAAGCGGATCGATATGATGCGCATATTCGACCGCCAGTCGATTGAACTGATCAAAATCCGTCTCGACCAGTGTCAGCGGTTCATCCGGTAACTTCGAGATGGCATGATCGTAATAAAACCGGTCCCATAAATAGAGGTGGCTGACGCAATCAAGGACAGTCCACTTGTTAAGGGCAAGCGGCAGATCCCATTCTTCCGGCGACAAACGTTCAAGGGATTGATAGTAGGCAATCGCAAATTGCAGTTCAACCAATTCTGGGCGCATCTCGTTTTCCTCCTCCAACCAAAAACTTCGCCTTTACAGAGATTTTCCCTGCAAAGACGAAGCGGTAAACCTGACTTAGACCGTATATTTGTTTGACTCGATGAGGCGTTTTGCGATGTCGCGTTTCGTACCGATGACGTTGATCGGCTGGTAACGGCTGAATTTTTTGAGTGCCGAGAGCAACATCCGGAGTTCGTCGCCGCTTGCTGCCGCGTAGAGTGTCTCTTTCGCATCACGCTCGACAGCTTCGAACGCTTGTTGTGCGAAGACTTCCGTGTAACGGACTTTCAGTTCGCTCTTCTCGATTCCTTTGTCGGCAATCGCTTTGTCCGTCCGGACGATTGCTGACTCCAGCGCATAGATCGCACTCATGATGTCAGCTGTATTCGCTAAAATCTCTTGCTCGCTTTGGAGTTTGTCCTGGTATTTCTGGACCGCTGTTCCGGCAGTCAACAAGAAGATCTTCTTCATCATCGCGAGTAAGTGGCGTTCGCGATCAAGTGGTGCTGTTCCGATTTCTGTCGGCATGAAGCTCATCACTTCTTGTTGCAGACGCTGTGCTTCCGCAAGCAACGGCAACTCGCCTTTCATCGCTTTCTTCAGCAACGTTCCTGGAACGAGAAGACGGTTGATCTCGTTCGTTCCTTCGAAGATCCGGTTGATCCGTGAATCGCGGTACATGTTCTCGACTTCATATTCTGCCATGAAGCCGTAACCACCGTGAATCTGAACCGCTTCATCGATGACATAATCAAATGTTTCCGAAGCAAAGACTTTGTTCATCGAGCATTCAATCGCATACTCCGCGATGGCATCGGCGATTTTCTTACCGTCTTTGCTCTCTTCTTCCGACAGCTGATCAAGGCTATCTTGGAACAAACCACCCGTCCGGTAGACTGAGCTTTCCATCGCATACGTCTGTGCTGCCATCGTCGCGAGTTTTTCTTGAATCAATGGGAACGAGCTGATTGGTGTTTTGAACTGCTTACGTTCATTCGAGTACTGGACTGCGAGATCAATTGCTCGTTTTGAAGAACCGACAGCACCGACAGCGAGTTTGTAACGACCGACGTTCAAGATATTGAAGGCGATGACGTGGCCGCGTCCGATCTCACCGAGGACGTTATCGACTGGTACTTCTGCATCTTGTAAGATCAATGTCCGTGTCGATGACCCTTTGATCCCCATCTTCTGTTCCTCGACGCCTGTCGAGACGCCTGGATACGATCCTTCGACGAGGAAGGCTGTGAACTTGTCACCGTCGATTTTTGCGTAGACGACGAACAAGCTTGCAAAACCAGCGTTCGTGATCCATTGTTTTTCACCGTTCAGGATATAGTGTGTCCCTGCTTCATTCAAGACAGCTGTCGTTTTGGCACCGAGGGCATCCGAACCAGAGCCTGGCTCCGTCAATGCATAAGAAGCGATCCACTCCCCTGAAGCGAGTTTCGGCAAGTATTTCTGCTTTTGCTCTTCGTTACCGAAGAAGACGATTGGCAACGAACCGATTCCGACGTGTGCGCCGTAGCTGAGGGCGAATGAACGACCACGTGCGAACTTTTCCGTAATGATTGAAGACGAAATCTTATCCATCTGATAGCCGCCGTATGCTTCCGGAACGTCTGCACCGAGTAGACCTAATTCGCCTGCTTCACGGAGGAGACCGACTGATAATTCGAACTCGTGTTTTTCGATTCGGTCAAGGACAGGAACGACACGATCTTCGACGAACTTCGCTGTCATGTCACCGACCATTTTGTGTTCTTCCGAGAAATCCTCTGGTGTGAAGAGACGTTCTGGCGCTAACTCATCTAATACGAAACTGCCACCTTTGATTAATTCGTTTGTCGTTTGGCTCATTGTCCTGTTCCTCCTTCAACTAGTTCGAATACGCCTGCTGCGCCCATTCCGCCACCGATACACATCGAGACGACACCATACTGGACATTCCGACGTTTCATTTCATGCAAGAGCGTCAATGTGAGTTTTGTTCCTGTACAACCGAGTGGGTGACCGAGGGCGATCGCTCCACCGTTGACGTTGACGATGTCTTCGTTTAATCCAAGCTCGCGGATGACGCCGAGTGACTGCGAAGCGAACGCTTCGTTCAACTCGATCAACCCAACGTCCTCAAGCGTGATACCTGCGAGGTCCAGTGCCTTCGGAATCGCGACGACTGGTCCGATCCCCATCACTTCCGGACGGACACCACCGACCGCGAACGATTTGAACTTTCCGAGAATCGGTAACCCTTGGCGTTCTGCTTCTTCTCGTTCCATGACGAGGACAGCAGCCGCACCGTCTGACGTCTGCGAAGAGTTCCCTGCTGTGACGCTACCGCCGAGGCGGAACGCTGGGCGAAGTTTCGCGAGACCTTCCGGTGACGAATCCGGGCGAACGCCTTCATCGTGTTCGACGACGAATGTCTTCTCTTCGATTTTCAGTTCATCATTGACGAATTGTTCCGTCACCGTTACCGGGACGATTTCGTCAGCAAACTTACCCGCTGCGATTGCGGCCGCCGCTTTTTGGTGACTCTTCAAGGCAAACGCATCTTGATCTTCCCGTGAGACATTGTAGGTCGCAGCGACTTGCTCCGCTGTATGCCCCATGCTCATGTAGTATTCCGGTGCCGTGTCGACGATCGACGGATTAGGTCGGACGACGTGACCTGGCATCGGGACTTGACTCATCGATTCGAGTCCACCAGCGACGACCGCAGTTGCTTGCCCCGTCATGATCTTCATCGCTGCGTCAGCGATCGATTGTAGTCCGCTTGAGCAATACCGGTTGATCGTGATCGCCGGTACCTCGTGTGATAATCCACCGAGGACTGAAGCGTAGCGGGCGATGTTCATCCCCTGCTCCGCTTCCGGTAAGGCACATCCGAGGATGACGTCATCGACCGCTCCCGTGTAACCGGACCGTTTCAACGTTTCCTGGATGGCGATGCCTGCTAATTCATCCGAGCGCATCGATTTGAATGCGCCCTTTTTTGCTTTTCCGACCGGTGTCCGCGCACCGGCGACGATTACTGCTTCCTTCATCCGAATCCCCCCAGTCCTCAGTTACGAAGCGGCTTGCCTTTGACGAGCATGTGCTGCATCCGTTGTTGTGTCTTCATCTCACCGATCAGGCTCAAGAATGCTTCCCGTTCGATATCGAGCATATATTGTTCATCGACGAGGCTACCGAAGGCGACGTTTCCGCCGGCGATGACGTGTGCGAGTTTACTAGCGATTTTCAAATCGTGTTCCGAGATATAGCCGCCGTAGAACATTTCGCGTGTCGCGAGTTCAAGCGTCGCTTTCCCAGCACGACCGACGACTGGAATCTTCGCTTTTGCTGGTGCCGTGTAGCCGGTCCGGTCCAGTTCAAGGACGAGTTGTTTCGCATCATACGTCAAGTGATCTCGGTTCATCGAGATCTGATCAACGGAGCGGACATATCCGAGTTCGCGTGCTTCAAAGGCTGATTTTGAGACTTTTACCATCGCGACGTTTTCGAACGTTTTTTGTGCTGCTTTCTCGATGTTAACGAGTCCGTCTGGTGTGTTTTCTAACAGTCGACGGTACGTATTGACGTTTCCGCCGCCTCCCGGAATCAGACCGACACCGACTTCGACGAGACCCATGTACGTTTCAAGACCAGCTTGCAGGCGAGCTGCCGGAAGCGAGATTTCTGTACCGCCACCAAGCGTCATCCCTTGTGGAGCAGCGACGATCGGACGCGATGCGTAACGAATCTTTTGAATCGATTGTTGGAACTTGTTGATGATCCAGTCGAGTTCGAACCAGTTTTCATCTTCCGCTTCCATCAGCATCATCGCTAGGTTCGCACCGACACAGAAGTTCTTGCCATCGTTCGCGATGACGAGACCACGGTGGTTTTTCTCAACGAGATCGACCGACTGTTCGATCATCTGCATGATGTCGACACCGATCGCATTGCTCTTCGAAGTGAACTCGAGGACTGCAACATCGTCACCGATATCAAGCAGGCGTGCCCCATTGTTCTCAAGGAGAACACCGTTTGACTTCCGGACGTCGCGGAGGCGGATTTCCTTCGGATTGACCGTTGCTCCGACGTAGTCTTTCGTTGCAACGTCATAATGACGACCGGACGCATCATAGAAGCTCGTTTTTCCTGCTGCGAGCATCTCATCGACCCATGCCGGTACTGCGTAACCGTCTTGTTTCATCTTTGCGACCGTCTTCTCGACACCGAGTGCGTCCCATGTCTCGAACGGTCCCATCTTCCAACCGAAGCCCCATTTCATTGCTTCGTCGATCGCTTTGATGTCGTCTGCGATTTCTCCCGTCAGCTGAGCCGAGTAGAGCAATGTTTTCGCATGGATCGGCCAGAGTAAGGCACCGACACGATCTTGTGCGAAGACGACGGCTTTCAGTTTGTTTTTTGCGCCCGGAAGTGCTTTGGCTTGTCCGATCGACGGTTCAGTAAGCGCTTTCTTTTCGACGTACTCAAATGTCTCGAGATCAAGTTCAAGGATCTGTTTTCCGACTTTCTTATAGAAGCCTTGACCCGTCTTCGCACCAAGTGCTCCTTGTTCGACAAGGTGACGCATCTCAGCCGGAACCGCGAACGTCTCCTTCTCTTCGCCTTCTGGCAACAAGTCATAGACGTTGTTTGCAACATGAACGAACGTGTCGATGCCGACGACGTCGAGTGTCCGGAACGTCGCTGACCCTGGGCGACCAAGGAGTGGGCCTGTGACCGAATCGACCTCCCCGATCGAATAGCCACCTTTTTTCATCTCATCCATCGTCACGAGGAGACCGTATGTCCCGATCCGGTTGCCGATGAAGTTCGGTGTGTCCTTCGCGATGACGACGCCTTTTCCGAGTCGTTCCTCAGCGAATTGTTTCATGAAGTCGACGACACTTGGATCCGTGTCTGACGTCGGAATCAACTCGAGTAACTTCAGATAACGTGGTGGGTTAAAGAAGTGTGTTCCGAGGAAACGACGATTGAACGATTCCGAGCGTCCTTCACGCATCGCTTCGATCGAGATGCCTGATGTGTTCGAGCTGACGATCGCGTCTTCCCGAATGAATGGTTCGATCGTTTTAAACAATTGCTGTTTGACGTCGAGTCGTTCGACGACGACTTCAACGATCCAGTCTGCTTCTTTCAGACGTTCTAAGTCGTCTTCTAAGTTTCCGACCTCGATGAAGTCGATCAATTTCTTCGATGCGAGTGGTGCTGGATTTTGTTTCAAGAGTTTTTCGCGATTATCGCGTGCGATGCGGGAGCGGACGCGCGGATCACTCAGCGTCAAGCCCTGCTTCTCTTCTTGTGCCGTAAGTTCTTTTGGTACGATATCAAGCATCAATGTCCGTATGCCAGCATTCGCAAGATGTGCCGCGATGCCTGCACCCATCACCCCTGAACCGATGATGACGGCGAATTGGATGTGTTTCGTCAACTGGATTGTGGTCGGCTGACCGATTTGACTCGCCATGATATACCCCCTGATTTTAAATTGAATGAACAACCATTCATTATACTGACAAAAAAAGAAGCCGAACGACTTTCGTGTGCTTCTTCTACATCTTCATCATAAATGAATAATGATTCAGTAGCAATAAAAAATCAATCAATGGACAAATTTTCCTGTTAGACTGATAAAAAGGAGTGATTGAAAATGAGTCAAACCGAGCATGTATGGAATCAAAAAGCCGCTGATTGGGCGGATCGCGCTGACGATATGTGGACGAACGGCAGTCGGAAAACCGTTTTGCCGTTCTTACGAAAAACGATCACCGGTGGTCGTTTGCTTGATCTCGGTTGCGGTGATGGGGCAGCCTGTCGCTTACTGACACCGGACTTTCAGACAGTCGGACTTGATGTTTCAGATGAGATGATCCGAATCGCCCGTGAGAAGTCACCCGATCAGACGTTCATCGTTGGAACGGGTGAAGCATTGCCGTTCGCCGATCATGCGTTTGATGTCGTCCTCGCCGTCAACTCACTCGAATGGTCGACACGTCCCGTAAAGGTTTTAGAAGAAATCGAACGCGTCGCCCCGCTTGTCGTCATCAGTCTACTCGGTCCGACAGCCGCACCACGGCAACTTGCTTATCGTCGTCTCTACGGTGAGGAAGTCGCGATGGGAAATACGATGATGCCGTGGGAACTGTTGCAGCTGGCGAAAGAACGGGGCTGGACGTTACTCGATGAAGCGGTCATCCAAAAGGAAGGAGCCGTCATAACGGGGCATCGGTTACTGGATCAAGCCCATGCTTTCTCGTGTTTATTTGCTTTTCAGACGACAGCTGTGAGGGAAAGATAGGATGTCGTATACAACTTTTTATACGTTCATATTAGTAGCGTTAGGTATCAATCTGTTGTTTTATATCGATTCACTTGATGTTTTAGAGCGGTGGCAATATTTCTTATTGTACATGGTCTTTCTGATGGGTATACCTGAACTCGGAAGACGCATTTTTCGACGATATCAAGAAAAGCGATTCCACCCGCAGACTTCTATCTTTCTTGTCATTCTTGTATTTGCAGGCATGTTGTTTTTAGGAAATGTCATTTTGCCGTAATGATCGATGAAACTCCATCATCAGTAACCTCACTGTCTTCTCACCCGCTTTCCTCAGGCGAGACACAAGCCAGTCTTCCTCATCCCTCGGATGACGAATCCGGGTCTTGTTTGTCTCTGACAGCGCGAGATGAAGCGTCGCGCTTTTTCCTGTAGGAGTCGGGTGAAGACATGTGAGGAGAATGCACTCATTTGTTATCCAAAGAACTCAAAAGCGATCGATTTCCGTCAATAGAATCGATCGCTTTTTGATATAAGTTCATCTAAGACGAACCGGGCATCTTCGACTCCTACAGGAAAAGGAAGCATGAGCCATGCTTCCGTCAGGGAAGAGGAAGACCCGGCAAATCGCATGAAATGCGAGATGCCGCGGCTTACTTCCCGCCTGAGGAAAGCGAAGATGCTGAGGACGTCCGGTGTACTATGCATTTTTCATACAAAAAGACGATGCAGCGTTGCATCGCCTTCTCTTCTTATCCTTTGACCATTCCTTTGAGAACGAAGGCAACGTTTGCCGGTCGTTCTGCTAAGCGGCGCATGAAGTAACCGTACCAGTCACGTCCATAAGGAACGTAGACACGGACTTTATAGCCTTGTTTGACGAGTTCGAGTTGACGCTCAACCCGGATGCCGAACAACATCTGGAATTCGAACTGGTCTTTTTCAATCCCGTTTTCTTTAGCGTAACGGATAACTTGCTCGATCATCGCATCGTCATGTGTTGCGACGGCAGCATAGTTTCCGAGTGATAATTGTAACTTCACGAGCTTGATGTAGTTATGATCGACATCTTCCTTCTCTGGAAATGCCACCGTTGCCGGCTCTTTGTATGCCCCTTTGACGATCCGGAGATTCGTCTCGAAGCGTCCGACACGTTTGATGTCATCTTCCGACCGGTAGAGGTATGACTGGATGACTGTTCCGATGTTATCGAAAGATTGGCGCAATTCTTCAAACAATTGAATCGTCTTTTCACAACGTGGCTCATCTTCCATATCGATCGTGACGAAGACACCGAGTTCTTTCGCCCGTGTTAAGATCCGTTCCATGTTCGAGCGAATCAAGTCGTCCGAGATATCGAGTCCGAGTGATGTCAGTTTCAACGAGAGTTGCGAGTCTAATTTTTCTTCCGCAATCATCTCAACCGCACGAATACATTCTTGTGTCATCATCTCTGCTTCCGCTACCGTCGAGATGAACTCCCCTAAATGGTCCATCGTGACGCATAACCCTTTTGCGTTCAATTCCTGGATCGCCCGTTTTGATGCTTCCAATGAATCCCCTGCCACGAAGCGACTTGCTCCGAATTTAAGCCCGTATCGCTTGGCGAGACCGTTCAATGTCTTGTTTTGCGATAAGAAGATAAAACCATCCCGTAGTACTTTTTCCATCACTCATGATTCCCCCTAAATAAATGCTAGGCTGTTTTACCGTATCGGTTCACATCTCTGCCTTTATATTATGACATAAAGCGCTTACATACGCTCTTTCTTTTGTTTATTTTTGAGAATCTGTTGTGCGACAAGTCCCACGGCAAAGAATAAGACATACAGACCGATCGCGAGGAAGAACTGCCACGAGAACGGATCACGAAGGCTTGAGCCGATATTGTTGTAAACGAATGCACCGGGAATGATCCCGATATAGTTCGCGATGGCGAACTGTTTAAAGCGGATTTTTGATAATCCGGACGCGTAGCTGATCGCGTCAAACGGAAATAGCGGAATCAACCGGACGATCAAGACGACGAGAAAGCCGTTCGTTGCAATCCGTTCGTCGAGTACGTTCAGCTTCCCTTTCCCGATCAACTTCTCAACTCCACGGCGACCGAGCAACCGGGCGATCCAAAAGCTGAGTAATCCACCCGTACCGGCACCAATAACATCAAGTAATGTCCCGAGCCACGGACCGTACGTATAGCCGCCAAAGACGGTCAAAAGACTCGCCGGAAAAAAGACGAGTGGTCGGACGGTATAAGCGAGCACATAGAGCAACATCCCTGTCAGACCTTGATTCCGTACCCAATCCGATAATGCTTGAATGTCGAATTGCTCCAACATTCCCGACATCCGGAAATACAGGAGCAATCCAAGTCCAAACATAAAATACAGCGTGATCGGGAGCCAGTCCCGGAGCCGTAGTTTCTTCATGACATCGTCGCTGGAGCAACGTAATAGAAAATCGACAGGAAGATCAACACACTACCAGCAAGGACGAACAGATGCCAAATCGCGTGGTTATACGGCAAGCGTGCCCAGACGTAAAAGATGACGCCGAGCGAGTACGCAAGTCCACCACCGAGGAGCAGTAAGAATCCTTGTAATCCAAGTGCTTCATAGATCGGCTTGATCGCAAACAGACAACACCAGCCGAGGATCAGATAAGACGCATTCGAGATCCAGACATATTTACCGGTCGAATAAAGCTTCCAGATGATGCCGAGCGTTCCGACACCCCAGACGATTCCGAGCAATGTCCAGCCGAGCGGACCACGGAGTGTGATCAAAGCGAACGGTGTATAACTACCGGCAATCAACAAATAGATGCCAGCATGATCTAAAATTTGTAGAACCTTGTTTGCTTTCGTATGCATCAGCGAATGCATCAAGGTCGAGAACAGATAAAGGAGAATCATCGTTGCCCCGAAGATACTGACAGCAGTGACGTTCCAAGCGCTGCCGGATTTCGTCGCCTGCAGGATCAACATCACGAGCGCGACGATACTGAAAATGACACCCAATCCGTGTGTAATGGCACTGGCGATCTCCTCTTTCAAGGAGTCACCTTTTGCGAGTAGCTCTTCGATCGTTTCTTTCGATTGTTGCTTGATCGTTTGCTTAAGTTCTTTTTTGGTAACCAACCGAACACCTACTTTCTAATGACACAAGACTAACACTTTGATTATACGCTCTGAAGCGACAGCGTGCCTATCGAAAGATTCTGTCGATTTGATGACAACCGTCATCTGTTTGTCTTTTCCCGCTTATACAAAAATCCACACCGCCTTTGCGATGTGGATGTCGTTTACCATTGTTCAATATCCGGGCGATCCTTGAACGTCGATTTTGTACCGTGACGTTCGTTAAGGACGGCTTCGACTTCTTTGAATGAGACACCGCGCTCAGCGAGCAAGACCGTTAAGTGATACAACAAGTCTGCTGTCTCTTCTGCTAACGTATCGTTACCAGCGAGAACGACTTCAAATGCCTCTTCGCCGAACTTCTTCGCGATCTTCTCATATCCAGAAGCAATCAAATAGTTCGTATAGGATTCTGCTTCTTTCGCGTCAATCTTCGCTTTGACCGTCTGTTCCAGTTCGTATAACATCGGGCACCTCCACTTCCGTATAGAAACAACTACGATTTCCTGTATGGCATGTCGGACCATTCGCTTTGACCGTGATCAAGAGACTATCTTGATCACAGTCAATCCACATCCGTTTGAGTTCAAGCGTGTTCCCGCTCGTTTCCCCTTTCGTCCAGAGACGATTCTTCGTCCGCGAGAAGAAGGTGACAAGACCGGTCGCAAGCGTCTTATCATAAGCGGCTTGGTCCATGAAGCCGACCATCAAGACATCGTTCGTCTGCTCGTCGACGACGACGGCAGCGACGAGTCCTTTTGAAAAATTCAATGTCGTCATCGGACTTCGACTCCCCGTTCTTTGAGGTAAGCTTTCGTTTCCGGCATCGTGTATGTCGCTTCATGGAAGATTGAAGCAGCAAGAGCCGCGTCAGCGCCTGCCTCTAGTCCTTCCGCTAAGTGATCGAGCGTTCCGACCCCACCGGAAGCAATGATCGGCACGTTGACGACTTCACGCAGACGACGGATTAAGGCGAGATCATAGCCGTCTTTTGTTCCGTCAGCGTCCATTGAAGTGACGAGTAATTCACCGGCACCCAGGGCAACGGCTTCCTGCGCCCACTCGATCGCGTCACGTCCGACGGGTTGTGTTCCCCCGTGTGAGAAGACACCCCATGAGTCGCCGGTCTGTTTCGCATCGATTGCGACGACTGTCGCTTGGACACCGAACAGGCGGCTGACTTCTTGAATCAGTTGTGGATTTTGAAGCGCTGATGAGTTGAGTGAGACTTTGTCAGCACCGGCACGAATCAAGCGTTTCGCGTCTTCGATCGTCTTGATTCCGCCACCGACCGTAAACGGCATGTAGATGACTTCTGCGACGCGTTCGACGATATCAAGCATCGTCTCGCGCCCTTCTTGTGTTGCTGAGATATCAAGCAGAACGAGTTCGTCCGCCCCTTGCTCGTAATAGTATTTCGCGACGGCGACCGGGTCACCAAGATCACGTAAGTTCTGGAATTTGACCCCTTTGACGACACGTCCTTCCTTGACGTCAAGACAGGGAATGATCCGCTTCATCAACATACGCGTAACACCTCTTTTAAGGCGAGTGATCCGTCGAGTAACGCCCGACCGACGACCGCTCCGTCCATCCCGATCTCTTTGAGGCGCGCGACGTCATCGACTGTCGTCACACCACCAGAAGCAATCAATTCGACCCCTTCCCGTTTCAAGCGATCGAGTCCATCAACGTCCGGTCCCATCATCATTCCGTCACGCGAAATGTCTGTATACAGGAACGTCTTGATGCCTTTGCCGATCAGGTGTGTCATTGCCTCTTCAAGCGTCCAACCGCTTGCTTCGAGCCAGCCGCGTGTTTGAACGATACCTTCTTTTGCATCTAACGCAACAGCCAGTTTATCACCAGCGAGAGCAATCATCTGCTCGAGTAACGCTTCGTCTTCTAGGGCAACCGTGCCGACGAGAATCCGGTCGATTCCGGCACCGACGTACGCTTCGACGGTCTCGATGTTACGGACACCACCACCAGCTTCGACGAACAAACCGGTCTCCTTTTTGATGTCGGCGATCAAGTTCAAGTGCAACGGTTCGCCGGCTTTCGCGCCATCAAGATCGATCAAGTGGATCGCTGTCGCCCCATCTTCCTTGAAGCGCTTCGCAATCGTCAACGCATCACCGAAGAATGTCTGTTGGTCAAAATCTCCTTGCTTCAGGCGTACGGCCTGTCCGCTCATTAAATCGATTGCTGGGTAGAGTTGCATGTCGTCTCTCTCCATTCCTTCAGTAGTTTCAGTCCGACTTCGCCACTCTTCTCTGGGTGGAACTGCATCCCGGTGACTTGTCCTTTTTGAACGATCGCTGGAACAAGACGTCCGTATTCAACCGCGTCGACGATCCATTCTGGGTCACAAACAGCGCCGTACGAGTGGACGAAATAGACGGCTTCGCCATGGTTCGTCAGCTGGTGCCAGCCCATGTGCGGCAAGCGGACGTCGCTCGGTAGTTTTTCGATTGTTCCTGGTAAAATGCCGAGACCTTCCGTCACTCCGTCTTCGTCACTTGATTCAAAGAGCAACTGCATTCCGAGACAAATCCCGAGGAATGGTTTCTTTTCCGCTTGTTCTTTTAAGAAGTCGACGAGTCCTGTTTCTTTCAAGCGCTCCATTGCCGGTGCATAGGCACCGACACCCGGTAAGACGAGTGCTTCTGCTTGGTCGAGCAACTCCGTGTCACTCGTGACGATGACTGCTTCGCCGAGCTCCTTTAACGCCCGCTCGACATTCGCGATATTCCCGACGCCATAATCGACGATTGCTATCATTGATCAATCAACCCTTTCGTAGACGGTACGCCTTCGCTCGTCACGGCGACTGCCTGACGGACGGCCCGACCAAGTGCTTTGAACAACCCTTCGATCATGTGGTGGGTGTTCGAGCCATATAAGACTTCGGCATGGATCGTCATCCGAGCACTGCGGGATAAGCCTTGGAAGAACTCTTCTGCGAGTTCCGTATCAAAGTCACCGAGCTTCGGATTCTTGAAACTAGCACGGAAGACCGTGAACGGACGACCGCTGAAATCAAGGACGACGGAAGCAAGGGTCTCGTCCATCGGCACACGGGATTCACCGTAGCGTTCAATCCCGGCTTTATCACCGAGTGCTTCCGTCAATGCTGCCCCGAGAACGATCGCTGTATCTTCGACCGTGTGGTGCGCATCGATCCACGTATCACCTTTTGCGGTTACCTTCAGACCAATTCGGGCCTGGAAGGCGAATAACGTCAACATATGATCAAAGAACCCGACACCGGTCTTGATTTCAACGGGACCTCCTGCGAGATCGACCTCGACCTTGATGTCTGATTCTGCACTTACTCGTTCGCTTGCGCCACGCCGCATCGTAATTCCTCCTCTACACACGTTTCTAATACTTGCATCGCTTCTGGTGATCCACAACTGACACGGAATGCCTGGTCAAACAAACGAATCCGTAATCCGGCGTCAGCACAACGCTGCGTAAAGCGTTCGGCTTCCGGATACTCGACGTAGACGAAGTTCGCTGCACTTGGATACGTTTTGCCGATTGGCGCGAGAATCCGTTCGATTGCTTCACGGCTCGCATACGTTTCCTCTAAGACTCGATCGAGTTCCGGTTCTGCCATGATGGCGATGCCGACAGCTGCTGATAGACCAGAGACGTTGTACGGTGATTTAATCTGTTCGATTTCTTGGATGATTTGTTCGCTCGCGATGACAAAACCAAGTCGGAGCGATGCGAGTCCGAACGCTTTCGAGAGCGTCCGTAAGATGATCGCTTTCGGATATTCCTCGAGTAAGTGAAGCATCGACTGTTCGAGCGCGAAGTCGATGTACGCCTCATCGATGACGACGTATTTGCCACTGTCGAGCAAACGACGGATGTCCGCTTCCTTGCGGAGGACACCGGACGGATTGTGCGGGTGACTCAAGAAGATGATTTCCCCCGGCGCTGCGATCAATCCGTCGACGTCAAGCGCCATTTCGTCGAGTAACGGTACCCGTTCAAACGGTGCCCGTGCCCGGTCAGCGTAGAACTGGTACATGACGAAGTCCGGTTCCGAGGCGATGACTGGCATCCCGGGTCCACCGTAGCGGGCACATAAGTAGCCGATCAACTCATCCGAGCCGTTTCCGGCGACGAGTTGCGTCGGACGGACACCGGCGTACGTCGCGTATGATGCCTTGACTTGATCGATGATTTCGACAGGATATTCATTTAAAGGGAACGTTGCGATCAATTCCTGGATCGCTTCGATCCCGACTGGACTGTGGGTCGTGAATCGTTCGTTTTGGTGTAATCGCATTAGTCTTCCCTCACTTCGATGGCTTGTGCGTGTGCTTCGAGTCCTTCGACCCGGGCAACGGTCTTCGCTGCGTTCGCGAGACGTTGTACGCCTGCGCGTGTGGCTTCGAGCATCGTCTGGTGACGCAGGAACGTCCGCGCTGATAATCCAGACGCAAAACGAGCTGTTCCGGATGTCGGTAAGACGTGATTCGTTCCAGCGACGTAATCGCCGAGCGTTTCCGGTGTCTCGTGACCGAGGAAGATCATCCCGGCGTGACGGATCGACTTGACGACCTCTTGCGGATTGGCAACGGCAAGTTCCAAGTGTTCCGCTGCAAGACGGTTCGCTTCTTCGATCGCTTTTTCAAGTGGAGCGACGAAGACGCCACCGTTTTCCATCGCACGACGGGCAATCTCTTGACGCGGCAATTGTTGTAAGCGCCGTTCGATTTCTGCATCCACCGCTTGTTTCATCTCTTCTGTCGGCACGAAGGCGATCGCGACAGCGTCACGGTCGTGTTCAGCTTGGGCAAGTAAGTCCGCTGCGATCCGGTCCGGATGCGCCGTTTCGTCCGCGATGACGACAACTTCCGATGGACCAGCAACCGAGTCGATGCCAACGATCCCGTAGACTTGGCGTTTTGCTTCAGCGACGAAACGGTTCCCGGGTCCGACGATCAAATCGACAGCTTGGATGCTTTCTGTTCCGAATGTCAGGGCGGCAACGGCTTGCGCTCCACCAATCGTATAGATTTCTGTCACACCAGCGATCCGAGCCGCAACGAGTACCTCGTCACTTAAGTTCGTCATCGGTGTCACCATGACGACGCGTTCAACTCCGGCGACTTTCGCTGGAATGGCGTTCATCAAGACGGTCGACGGATAACTTGCTGCACCACCCGGTACGTAGATCCCGACTGAATCAACGGGAACGAAGCGTTGACGTCGTGTCACGTCTGCTTCGACGAGTTCGATGTCGGACGGCAGTTCCTGTTCGTGCCATTCGACGAGTCGTGTCGCCATCAACTTCAACGAGTCGATCAAGTTGGCGTCTGCCTGTTCGAACGCTTGTGTGATCCGTGTTTCACTGAGGCGGAAATCCTCGAGATCGACCTGATCGAATTGGTTCGTATAATCGCGGACAGCAGCGTCACCGTCTGTTGCGACGCGTTCGAGAATCGCGCGGACCGCGAGTTCTGTGTCGCGATCGATGCTGAAAGGTTTTGTCGGTGTCATGATCGTGTCACTCCTTCTGTCAATTGCTCCAGCAAGCGGATGACTTCAACCCGCTTCCGTTTTAACGTCCATTCGCTCGTAAAGAATCGAGCGCTGATATCGATGATTTTTTCGTATTCATTTAGTCCGTTTGCCCGTAACGTCTCACCTGTCTCGACGATATCGACGATTGCATCAGCAAGTCCGAGTAACGGTGCTAACTCGACCGAACCGTTCAACGGTACGATGTCGACGTCGACACCGAGTTCGCTGAAGTAGCGTTTTGCGATGACCGGATACTTCGTCGCAATCCGGACGCGGCGTCCACCTTCGAATTGTAGCGGTTCTTTCGCACAGACGGACATCCGGCAGACACCAAACGGTAATTCTGCGAGTTCCGATAGTTCTTGATCCGATTCGAGTAAGATGTCACTGCCGGTGATTGCAACATCGAGAACTCCTTGAGCGACGTACGGGATCAGGTCCGATCCTTTCATGAAGACGAATTCGTGCTCGCCCCGTTTGACGATTAGTTCGCGTTCAATGGCTCCCCATGTCTCGACGCCAGCTTCTTTTAGATAACGTTCTGTCGCTTTCGACAGCCGTCCTTTCGTAATTCCGATTCGCATTTAGAGCACCTCCGCCAACCGTTCGACCGAGAATCCGATGCCGAACGCCTGTTGTTCTTGTCCGAATTGTTCATAAAGCCGGTCGTAGCGTCCACCGACGAGGATGGGTTCCGTCACACCTTCGATGAAACCGTGGATCGTGATCCCGTCGTAATACGTCTGTAAGCCCATTTGACCGAAGTCGAGATCGGCATTGACGGCTTCCGCGAGATCAAGCACGGCATTGAGTCGTGTCTCGTCGACGTACGGTAGGATCGTCTCTGCCCCTTCACGTCCGAATAATAAAGGAAGTTTCGCAAGTAAGGCATCATCGAGTTGACCCGCGATTCGCTTCAGTTCGATGACGTTACGTAAACGGAGCATCTGCGTCACTTGGTCGCGTAAGTGGTGATCACCGACACGCGTCTCGATCAAATGCTCGATCAAACCGGCATCACCGATCGAGAGTGTGACTTCTTTTCCCGTCAGTTCTTCGACGAGTCGGACCGCAAGTTGAATTGCTTCGACTTCAGCGATTTGTCCCCGTTCCTCAAACCCGACTTGGAACTTCTCTTCCGGTCGAAAGACCGAGCCACTGTAGAAGACACGTTTATATTGTTCGCGACCACGTTCGCTGAGGGCACGCGCGACACTAGTCGTAAAGTCCATCCGAATCTGTTCCCGTCCACCGATTTCCTCAATTAAGGGGGTGATTAATCGGGTATAGTTAGATTGTTCGAGTCCATCTTCGAGCTGACGGATGACCTGCTGAAGCCGCGTTGCCGAGGCACCGACGTAATCCGTCGCTCCATCCTTGAGTCGAATCGTAGAAAATGATTGCATACTCCCACTCCTTTATCTTATTATCACTGTACCACGCTAAATTATTTAACGATAAGATACCGCGTTTCGGGCACATTGTCAATCGCTTTGCTTGCCAATTCTAAAAAATCGGAGGGTTACTCATGCAATTATTGAAATGGGACGGTCACGTCCACAGTCCATATTGTCCACACGGTACGAATGATCCACTCGAAGCCTACATCGAGCGCGCGTTAGAGCAAGGCTTAGAACGAATCAGCTTCACCGAACATGCCCCTTTACCTGAAGGTCTGACGGACCCCGCACCGGATAACGATTCCGGAATGTCGTTCGCGACAGCCGATGCCTACCTGAAGGAATTGACACAACTCCGCGAGACATACAAGAATCAGATCGATATCCGGATCGGGATGGAGTTCGACTACTGGGAAGGGCATGTCGATGGCACACGTGACATCATCGCCCGCTATGCTGACGTCTTGACCGACGGCATTCTCTCACTGCATTACTTATACATCGATGAGCAGTATTATGGCGTCGACTTCAGCAAGGAAAGCTTCGGTGAGATCGTCACAAAACTCGGAAGCGTCACGGCGGTCCACGAACGCTATTATGAAGGCATCCAAGCCCTCGTCATGACGGACCTCGGTGCACACCAGCCGAAGCGCCTCGGTCACTTAACGTTACCGACGAAGTTCATCCAAGCCTATCCGCTTGAGTCGAACCCAACGAACCTCGACGACACGTTACGGAAAATCCGTCAGGCGAACTTCACACTCGACGTCAACACGGCAGGACTCCGTAAGCCGTTATGCGGTCTTTCCTATCCTTACCCGGAACTCTTGCAAGTCACGCAGTCGTTATCGATTCCGCTCGTCTATGGATCAGATGCCCATCTCGCAAAAGATGTCGGTGCTGATTTCGATTTCAAATGGTAAAACAAAAATCCGGATGCCGCAGCGTCCGGATTTTTTTGTTTAGGAATATGGAAAATCAGCAGCTTCGACAGGAGCAATCGATCGTGCTAATTTTTTTAATTGTGCTAGCGACACGTTACCGGACAGGAGGACGATTTGGTTGTCCTCGACGTAATAGAGGTTCGCTCTCCCTTGTTTCTGCTCGAAATAAGCCGTCTGTCCGTTCGCAAGTGTCGTTTCCTTCCAGTCCTCGCCTTGAACGTCTTGCTTCGGAACAACGGTTAGAAGAATCGTTTGGGACTTCGTGTGGAAGAACCAAACACTATCGTCCCCATTAGGAGTCGAACTACTCATAATCGCTTGGAATGTTGAGAACGGTAAATTCAAACCGCGAGTCGAATCATCATCTTTTTTAATATTTTGAACGTCGTCATGTAAACCGCCTTTTAAAATCCAGTTCTTCTCTTGCTTGGTATACTCTAATACAGCAATACGATCTGCTCCTTTTGGATAATGAAGCGTCACGTAAGCATGATTCCCGAGGGCGACACTACTCCAGATATCGCCTTCAGTCGGATGCGCTTTTGTTCCATCCTTAAAGTAAAACGTCACGTGACGACGGAAATCCGCTTCAAACGAATCCTGTTCTGAAAAGTCTTCTGCTTTAATACGTTGTACGATGGCATCCGGCTCAGCACCATCCTCAGCAGTGATATCATCAATCCATCGCGTGTGAAGCTGATTCAAAGGCGGAACTTGGTCTGGTTCTGCACAACCGGTCAAAATACTTGCAGCGAGTAATGCACTGATTACAACAATCCGTTGAAATCGCATGACAATCTCCTTTTCCTCTTTTTTCCTTTCTTTGAGTATCGCATGCTTCGAGACTACGTCTTCAAGAAAATTACGAAAAGAGGGTAAGAAGAATTTCTGATTAATACGCATTCATACGTGGAAGATATATAGACAAAAACAGGTCAGCCCCCTTCTATTGAAGAGAACTAATCTGTTTCATCTGTTTCATCTGTTTCATATGTTTCACTCTAAGTTGGCATGTTTCCCGTACATCGTTTGCGAATCAAGCTGCTTCTCTTCCATGATCTGCAGAATCAAGGCATCATAGAACAACAACATCGTCTGTTCGAACAACGAGCCCATCGGTTGCACCGTCTCGTCCGCTGATGCCGTTTGTTCTTTCGGAACTCCGGGCAGTTGGACGACTAAGTCTGCTAATCGTGCTAACGTCGACGTCGGATTGATCGTGACGACGGCCACCGTTCCACCGAGTTGCTGTGCTTTCTCGACGATCGGAATCAAGGTTTTCGTCTCACCTGATCCGGAACCGACGATTAACAAGTCACCCTCGCGTAAATTCGCCGTGACCGTCTCGCCGACGACATAAGCATCGAGTCCCATGTGCATCAGCCGCATGACGAACGCTTTCCCCATCAAGCCGGAGCGACCGGCTCCTGCGAGAAAGATTCGGTTCGCTTGAAGCACAGAGTCTGCCAGTTCTTTCGTCTCCGTCGCATCGATCGCTTCGACCGTCGATGTCAGTTCTTTGATAATCGTTTGGATATGTGTCATTTACGCCTCTTGCAGCATCCGGTGCATCGTTGACGCTGTCTTTTGTTTATCATCTTGTCCCGTGATCCCGCCACCGACGATGATCAGATCAGGACGTGCAGCGATGACTTCCGGTAACGTCTCCATCTTGATGCCACCCGCAACAGCTGTTTTTGCATTTGTCACAACTGACTTGATTGTCGCAAGATCTTCAAATGAGTTTTGACCGACTGCTTGGAGATCGTAACCTGTGTGGACACAGATGTAGTCGACGCCTAACGCATCAAGTTCTTTCGCCCGTGTTGCGATATCTTTCACAGCAATCATGTCGACGAGAATCTGTTTGCCTGATTTTTTCGCTTCTTCGACTGCCCCTTTGATTGACATGTCTTCCGCCGCACCAAGGATCGTCACGATGTCGGCACCATGTGCGACAGCTTGGCTGACTTCGTAACCGGCAGCGTCCATGATCTTCAAGTCAGCGAGGACCGTTAAGTTCGGGAACGCGGCTTTCATTTCTTTGACGGCGCGGAGCCCTTCGTTGATGACGACCGGTGTTCCGATTTCGACGATATCTAAATTGTCTTCCCCGATTTCTTTGACTAAAGCAATCGCACCTGCTGTATCGACTAAATCAATTGCGAGTTGTAATTTCATTTTGTATCTCTCCCATTCTTCTCTATATTGTCGTACCTGACACTTCCTTCGGACGTTCATGAAGGAACAAGACTAAATATAATCCGCAGGAGCATTCTTGAGAAGTACGCACTTTTAATTTACATAGTGCGGTTTTTCATACATAGTGCAAAAAAGTATACTGTCGATTGGAAGAAAGACTATACTGGAGCAGGAGGTGGAACGATGCCACATTTTGAAGACCGTCAGTTTAACTGTGAGAAGGAATTGACACTCTCGATCATCGGGGGAAAATGGAAGATGCTCATTCTTTGGCACTTAGGCAAGGAAGGAACGAAACGCTTCGGGGAACTGAAAAGTCTGATGCCTGGGATCACGCAACGGATGCTCGTCAATCAACTGCGCGAACTCGAGGACCACCATATCATTCACCGGGAAGTCTATCCGGTCGTACCACCGAAGGTCGAGTACTCGTTGACGCCACACGGTCATAGCTTAATGCCGATTTTAGATGCGATGTATGATTGGGGTAAGGATTATGCGAAAAACGTTCTGGAGATTGATTTCGAACAACAAAAGGTATCGCCATAAAAAAGATGCTCGCGGTCTCGTCTCTTTTTAGAGGTAAGTCCACGGAGCATCTTTTTTTAGGATTCTTCGGTTGTATAAATCTTCGACATTGCCAGTTCATCAACGTATTCGCCATCGATGAAGAGTGATGCAATCCGTGTTCCTTCGATGTTAAAACCAAACTTATGATAGAGCTCGATTGCCCGCAAGTTATCCTTGCGAACCGTCAACTCTAGTCGGATCAGTCCTGCTTCAATCGCAAAGGTATCAACTGCTTCAAGTAGACCTGCACCGAGTCCACGACCCGTATAAGCATCGAGCAAGCCGATGATGAGGTTCGCGCGGTGACGGATCCGACTCGGTTCACCACCAACGACGAGCACGTACCCGACGAGTTGTTCATCGACCTCCACGACGAAAATATCTGAGTTCGCAGCCTGTCCGAATTTCTCGATGAACGCCTCTGCCTGTTCCGTTGAAAGGACACGTTCTTCCGGCTCATACAACATATATTTTGTTTCCCGATCAATGCGTCGCATCAAGTCCGATAAGGCTTTTCCATCCATCAACGTGGCGCGTCTTATCATAAATTTCAGCTCCTAGCTTCTATTCAAACTATTCATTTTTATATATTTAAATGGATTTGCATAATTTCAGAATAAAAATATATTTTATTGTTTAATAATTGATTCAATATGTTTAAATCCTGCTTCAGAACTCAATCCCTTAAATCGTCCACCTTTTTCCCAATCTTCACTGATTAATTTTGAGGAAATTATTATTGTTTCGAATTCATTTATAATTTTAGAAAAATCTTCTTTATTATCATTATTTTTTTTGACAATAGTAGTCAAAATATTATGCAATGATCTTAAACCCATATTTTTTTGAATGTAATAACTGTCATCGTAATAAATTTCATCGTCAAAAGATAATTTTTTGTAAGAAAAGCAGTTTTCCCATTTGTCCATAATAATTTTCCAACATGGAATTATTAATTCATACGTAATTTTATTGGAAAGTACATTCAAATATTTATCTAAATCTTCATAAGAAATACCTTTTAACTCATCCTGAATATCAGTAGTATAAATTTTACATAATAACTCTAGAGATTTATAAAAAGCATTATATCCAATTATACCAATCTCATCATCATTATTAACATCAATTATGATTCCATTTTTCCATACATTAATTTTAGAATTTGAATCCATTAGTGATTCATCTTCTTTTGATTCGTCTTCTTTATATAGCTTATCATCATTTAAACTAAAAATTATACGCTTCGCTAAATGATTCGTATAATCTAGATCTTTAACTCTCTCTAATTCTTCATATCTAGTTAGCGCTAATTTAACCAAATCAGTCTTAAGAGGCTTGGCTTTTGCATTAATAGATTGAAAAACTTCAACTTCCTTGATTTTTTTATTTGAATTTATAGGCATAATAATCACAGAAAACTCATAAGAATTTAGTTTATTAATTTTATCAGTATCTTTATCATCTTTATCACTTAATTCTTGAATATATCTATTCATAGCCATAATTCTATGTTGGCCATCTATTATTCTAAAAGTATTATTACCTTCATTCTTTTTTAATTTTATGTATCCAGCATCTCTGCTAGATTTTCTCGATGACTCATCCTCTTGTATTAAATTTTCTTCATCTATCCCAAGTAGAATTGAAGTAGGGGAAATTGGTGTACTATCTGTCTTCAAAGAAACTACTATTTTTTTTAAATGCCTTTCTACTAAGCTTCTTTGGTAGCCTAGTCTATTATTTTTAGAATAAATTGATACAGTAGAATTATTTATTATTTCTTCAAAAGTCATAACAGTCGAATAAAAATTCTGATTTCCTTGACAGTACTTAAACGCATTTATTTCCACTATTTATTCCACCCCTCTAAAATATATTTTAATATTTTCTCACTCAATTCATAACTAATACGATCTTCATCTTCTTTAATTTGTAGCCATTTTTTTATATTTTCACTAATATCAGAAGTTAATTCTTCTTTCTGAGAAATAATATTATTCAGAATTAAACTTGAATTAACTAATTCTTCTAACTCATCTTTCAATTGTTCGTGTTCAAGTATATCTTGAAATTTCTCCATAAAATCTTCATAGCTACTTTCAAAATGTTGATATAATTCTATTAATTTTATACTTTTTTTTATATTTGTGTTTTTAAAAATTTCATTACTACTTATATGCAACATAGTGTCTAATAAAATATCGATTTTGCTAGACACTAAATCGATTTTTTCATGGTAATTTTCATTTGATCTTAGTTCAAATAAAAGGTAATTCCGAAAAAAATCTGAACTATTGTTTAGTACTTTAGTAATTGCATTAAATGATAATGATTCTTTAAAGAAATGATCAATAATTTTTTTATCATTACTTTCAGTCATGCCCTCACTAAATATTTCTTCCTTAAACTCTATTTTTGTTTCCTTTAAATAAGAAAACAAAATTTGTGAGATTTGATTTACAACAAAGTTTAGTCTTCCGTTATCATTTGTTACCTCAAAAATTTCATTCTTTCTACTTTCAATGTAACTATAGATTTTTGTTCTCATTGCTTCTGATTCTATGTATGAAGTATCGTACGTATAAATATCATGGAGTATCTCCTCAATATTTATTAGCATGGGAGCAAGCGAATACATAATTTTTTTATTATAATTTTTTAGTTCATGAATTTCATAATCTTTATAAAATAATGTATGCTCTATATCTGCGAATGCACTTAAAAAAATACTTTTTATTTGAATTTCTATAGGATATCCACAATATTTTAACTTGATATGATAATACTTTATTGTTTCATTATTAAAAATCTTTTTTTTATTGTCTAAACCACTAATTTCTGTTATAAATTGTGAATTTTCTTCTATATATAATTTTAAGTATTTTAAAGCAATATCTTGAAATCCAATAGTAGTCGTAAGTATAGTTACTCCAATAAGATCATCGAATTTTGTTAGCAAATCTTCATTAGAAATTGTTTGAAATCTAATATCATTCCTAATAATTTTTTCTTCTATAGATAAACTATCCTTAACTCTTGATTTATAAGAAAAAGGAATTATAGATTTATATACAGAGTTATTTAATACAATTCTGTCCTCAATCGATTTATCTTTTATAAATTTTTCTATTTTGTCGACAAATTCATTTAACTTCTCCTTTAGTAACTTTTCTAAATTATCAGAATAATATCGACCTACTTCATTAGACATATCTAACAATTCTTGGACTTTCAAGATACCAACTCCAATTATCAGTATAGTTATTATTATAAAATATTTCATTCAAAAAAAGAGCATCAAAACCTATTTTATCAAAGGTTTTGATGCTCTTTGAAATCCTTACGATTTCAGGGTATGGAGACGGTGGGAGTCGAACCCACGTCCGAAGGCATCGTATACTTAAGCTTCTACGTGTGTAGTCAATTTATTGGGATCTCGTCGTCAGGCTGCCAATTGACAGGCGTCCGTCCGACCAGTCTGATTCCATCTCTTCTCTTTCCCTCCAGACGGAAGGGTCCAAGCGTAGCCTGTTTAAAGTGAGACCCTAGAAATCAGCCGACCAGGCGACAGCTGCTAGGATCCGCAGTTGCTATTACGCTGCTGCGAGTTGTGTGTTAGTTTTGCCAGTTATGGCTGGTGCGTTTTAACGAGGCCGACCCCTCGACACGCCACAGAAGACCGAACTACCCCCGTCGAATCCGTAACGTCCCCAAGATATAAAATTGGGGCTTTCCGAATACTAATATTCTAGCAGAAAAGTGTTACGGATTCAATACTTTTGCTTATCGCGTAGTGCCCGCTCGATGTCACGCTTCGCATCTTTCTTCTTCAGATCATCGCGTTTATCGAATTTCTTCTTCCCGCGTCCGAGCCCAATCAAGCATTTTGCGTACCCGTTCTTGATGTAGACCTTCAGCGGTACGATTGTATAACCGTCCCGTGAGACCGCCCCGATCAAGTTCGCGATCTGTTTCTTGTGCAGCAACAGCTTTCGTGGGCGGAGCTGCTCATGGTTGTACCGGTTCCCCTGTTCAAAGTGAGCGATGTTCGAGTTCCAAAGAATCGCCTCTCCCCCGTCGAACCGGACGAACGCGTCCCCGATGCTGATTTTCCCTTTACGGACCGATTTGATTTCCGTTCCCGTCAAGACGAGACCGGCTTCAATCGTATCCTCGATCGCATAATCGAACGAGGCCCGTTTGTTGTTCGCTAAGACTTTCGAATCTGTTCCCTTTGGCATGTTCGTTCACCACATTTCCGATGCGGAAGCGCTTATTTGCGCTTCCGTTTCTTATTCGAGACCGCCTTATGGAACGGCGGTTTATCTTTCTTATTCTTTAACGAGAATCCTTTTCCTTTGCTTTGGTCGCTCTTACCTGACCGTTTTTTGCCACGACGATCGTCCTTCTTCTTATCGTTGCGTTTTTGTCCCGGACGTCCACCGCTTGAGCGGATCGTCTTCGACTCGAACCGTTTCTTCGGTTGCCGTTCTGGCATCCCAACGACGCTGAAGTCAATCGTCCGTTCATCGATGTTGACGTTCGTGACCTTGATCTCGACGACATCGCCAATCCGGAACTGTTGCTTCGTCCGCTCACCGATCAGCTGATAGTTCGCTTCATCGTAACGGTAGAAGTCATCCGTCATCGCTTGAATGTGGACGAGTCCTTCGATCGTGTTCGGCAATTCGACGAACATCCCGAAGTTCGTCACACCACTGACGACACCTTCGAACGTCTCGCCAATGTGTTGCTCCATATACTCGGCTTTCTTCAACGCGTTCGTTTCCCGCTCCGCATCAACGGCGCGACGCTCGCGTTTCGACGAGTGATCAGCGATCTCAGGTAAGATTTCCGAGTAACGGTCTTGCGTCTTCTGTGACTTATCGTTGTAGATGACATATTCACGCAACAGACGGTGAACCATTAAGTCTGGGTAACGACGAATCGGTGACGTGAAGTGCGTGTAGTAGTCCGTCGACAGACCGAAGTGGCCAATCGGTTCGATGTCGTATTTCGCTTGTTGGAGCGAACGGAGCATGACCGTACTGACGACGGCTTCTTCTGGCTCACCTTCAACAGCATTGAGAATCGATTGCAACGTTTTCGGTGCGACTGACTCGCCCTTGCGTTCGACGTTGATCCCGAAGTTACCAATGAACTTGAAGAACGTATCGAGACGTTCTGCTTTTGGCTCATCGTGAATCCGGTACATGAACGGTAGTTTTTGACGCTGGATGTGCTCCGCGACCGTTTCGTTCGCTGCGAGCATGAACTCTTCAATCAGCTTCTCAGCGACTGACCGTTCCCGGAGGATGATCTCACTCGTCTTGCCTTCTTCGTTGACGAGGACCTTCGCTTCCGGGAAGTCGAAGTTGATCGCACCACGACGTGAGCGGCGTTCGCGGAGGATTGCTGCGAGTTCCGCCATCTTGTCGAAGTACTCGACGAGATCCTGATACTTTGCGATTACTTCCTCGTCTTCACGTTCGATGATTTTCCGGACATCCGTATACGTCATCCGTTCCGTCGTCTTGATGACACTCTGGAATATCTCGTGGTTGACGACAGCACCGTTCGCATCGATTTCCATGATACAGCTGAGCGTCAGACGATCGACGTGCGGGTTGAGCGAGCAGATCCCGTTCGATAGACGGTGCGGAATCATCGGGATGACACGGTCGACGAGATAAACACTCGTTCCGCGCTCACGCGCTTCTTCGTCGAGTGCGGAATCTTCTTTGACGTAATGCGAGACGTCGGCGATGTGGACACCAAGCTCGAAGTTGCCGTTCGCTAATTTTTTAACGTGAACCGCATCATCGAGGTCTTTCGCGTCTGCCCCGTCAATCGTCACCGTCAATTCGTTCCGTAAATCGACGCGTCCGACTAAATCTTTCTCATCGATTTGATCCGGTACAGCATTTGCCTCAGCGATCGCTTCCGGTGAGAAGTCGACGTTGATGCCGTGCTTATGGACGATCGACAAGATGTCGACGCCTGGGTCATTCTTGTGACCGATGATTTTCAAGACTTTTGCCGTTCCGGCGTAGCGACCGTCAGGATACTTCGTGATCCGGGCGAGGACTTTATGACCATCGACGGCACCAAGTGTATCGTCGTTCGCGACGACCGGTAAGAACGTCAATTTCGTATCATCCGGTTCGATGTAAGCGATCGACTCGATCCGTCCTTTTGGACTGACGAACGTCCCGACGAAATCGGCTGGTCCGCGTGAGAGAATCTTGAGCAGTTTCCCTTCGCGACGATCGCCGCCGTTTGACTCGGCAAACACTTTGACGAGGACACGGTCGCCGTTATAGACGTTCTTCAGTTCCGATGCCGGCAAGAAGATATCACCTTCTGAGCCGTCTTCCGGTGAGACGAAACCGAACCCGCGTTGGTGGACGGAAATCTTCCCTGCGACTTGACCGATTTGCGCAAGCGTTCCGTACTTGTTCGAGCGTGTCCGGGCAATCAACGCTTCGTCTTCCATCGCGTTTAGCGTCCGGATCAATTCCTTGAATGCTTCCGTATCCGCTAGTTCTAGTTTTTTCGTTAATTGATCAATCGACAACGGACGTTCTTCCGTCGTGATGACCGTTAGTATTCGTTCACGTAATTCCAACGTGACACCTCCAGTTACTTGCTCCAGTTCAATGACTCCAGGAAGTCCAAGATGTCAGAGTGGAGCTGGTCTTTTTCTTTGTCGAGCGTAATGACGTGACCTGAGTTCTCATACCAGATCAGCTCTTTTTGGAAGGCACTGACTCCATCATGGATGATGTTCGCAGAGTCGGTGTTGATCATGTGATCGTTGCGCGCTTGGACGACGAGCGTCGGTGCGTAGACGTCCTCGAGCGAATCGCGTGTCTCACGCAGCAGTTCCTGTAAGTCCTTCAAGGTCGGCATCGGTTCGAAGGACGCCATCTCGTGATCGATCTCTTCTTGCGATTTGCCTTCTCGCTTCTTGAATTCTCGTGCGTACTCGGTGACTCCTGCATACATGACTTCTTCACTTTTGATGTAGGCGGGTGCACACATCGGGATGACCGCTTTGACCGGACGATTCATCGATAACTTCAGCGACATGACACCACCGAGCGACAGTCCACAAACGGCGATTTCGTCATAGCCTTTATCGACGAGTTCCTGATATCCGGCAAGGACATCCTGCCACCAGTCGGCTGGCCCGGTCTTCGTCAGCTCTTCGGGTGGGGCAGCGTGCCCTTTATATTGTGGTGCAAGGGACGTATAGCCCTGCTTTTGCAAGTAGCGACCGAGGATGCGGACATCCGCGCTCGATCCAGTGAATCCATGTAATAGTAAAACGGCACGTGGGCCGGCTTCGAAAAAGAATGGTTTCGGTAAAGTGATTTTCATAAAATGATTCCCCCTCTAACTCTATACCCCATATCCGGAAAAAATGAATATCGAGAAATACAAAAAACGACAGCGCGATCATACGGCTGTCGTTTCAATGCTCACTTATAAAAAGCGACGAGTAACGCCAAGATGAAGAGTAATGCTCCTAAGATAGACGCCACACGATTTAGGACCGCATCCAAGCCACGAGCTTTTTGGCGACCAAATAATTGTTCTGCTCCACCCGTCAATGCTCCGAGTCCGGTCGTACGACCTGACATCAATAGAACGACGATGATGAGAAGAACGGAAACGACGATGAGGCCGACAAGAGCCACGTTATGAATGATCATCGATGATCCTCCTTCAGTAATATACGCTTCTTTCATTATAGAGAAAAACAAGTACGGGAACAAGGAATAGATTTAGGAACTTTTTCCTGCCTGTTCCACCTGACGAAAAGAGACACCTGAATCGTCGACTCAGGTGTCCTGTCTTCTTATTGTTTGATCAATTCGAGATCGACTGGGATGTTCTTCTCGACTGTTTCACCTTTGAGGTGCTTGATTGCTGTCTCGACACCCATCTTCCCGATCTCAGTCGGTTTTTGAGCGATCGTTCCTGCCATTTTTCCGTCTTTGACGGCTTTGACGGCATCATCCGTCGCATCGAAGCCGATGACTTTAACATCGTTGAGACCCGCTGCTTTTAACGCTTCGACCGCACCGAGTGCCATCTCATCATTGTGAGCGAAGACGGCTTTGATGTCTTTGTTATTTTGGAGGATGTTTTCCATGACCGACAAGCCTTTTGCCCGGTCGAAGTTTGCTGCTTGTTTTGCGACGACGTCGAGTTTACCGTCGACTGCTTCATGGAACCCTTTACCACGGTCGCGTGTTGCGGATGCTCCTGGAATTCCTTCGAGTTCCACGACTTTTGCTTTATCGCCAACGAGTTCAATCATGAACTCACCTGCTTGTTTCCCACCCGCGACGTTATCTGACGCGATGTGTGCGACGACGTCGCCTGCTTCTGCGTTCCGGTCAACCGTGATGACTGGGATGTTTGCATCGTTAGCTGTTTGGACGGCTGCACCAACTGCTGCTGAATCCGTTGGGTTGATCAAGATGAGATCGACTTTCTTTTGCACCATGTCTTCGATGTCGCTTGCTTGTTTTGCTGCATCATCTTGTGCATCGGCGACTTGAAGTGTTGCGCCTTGTGCTTTTGCTTCTTGTTCTGCCCCTTCTTTTAACGAGACGAAGAATGGGTTGTTGAGGGTTGAAATCGAAAGACCAATCTTGAAGTCCTTCGTCTTCTTCTTCGTTTCACCGTTGCTGCTGCCCGGTTGTTCCGTCGAACAGGCGGCTGCGAAGACCATTAATGCCATCATGACGACTGCAAGTAGTTTTTTCATCTGTAAATCCTCCTTTTTGAGTGTGGGTTACGCTGCTTGTTTCCGGTCCGCGAGTACCGCGAACAAAATGACTAAACCTTTGACGACGAGTTGGAAGAACGAGGAGACACCAAGCAAGTTGAGACCGTTGTTCAGTGTTCCGATGATCAAGGCACCGATCAAGGTACCGACAATCCAGCCACGACCACCTGAGAGGCTCGTCCCACCAAGGACGACCGCTGCGATGGCGTCGAGTTCGTACGATGTCCCCGCCGTCGGCTGCGCCGAGTTCAGACGGGACGTCAGGATGATGCCGGCAAGTGCCGCCATCAAACCGGAGAGTGAGTAGATCATGATTTTGACTTTATTGACTTGAATCCCCATCAACTTCGCTGCTTCTTCGTTGCCACCGATCGCATACGTATAGCGACCGAACGTCGTCTTCTTCAAGATGAAGTAGAGGACCGCGAAGGCAAGCAACATTGTTAAAACCGGTACTGGGAAGATCCAGAAGTAGCCGCGTCCGAACAGTTCGAACCAGCCACCTTGGCTCAGACCAGTGATTGGTTTCCCGTCCGTATAGACGAGCGTCAATCCCCGGAAGATCGTCATCGTCGCAAGTGTCGCGATGAACGGTGCGACCTTCCCGAGTGAGATGACCATTCCGTTTAAGGCACCCATGACAGCTCCGACGATTAGACCAGCCAGAATAGCGATCAACGCTGACGTTCCGTCCGTCATCAGACCCGCGACGAAGGCGGACGAGAGGGCGAGAATCGAGCCGACCGATAAATCAATCCCACCCGTCAGAATGACGAACGTCATCCCGAAAGCAATCAAGGCATTGATCGAGACTTGTCGTAAGATGTTAAATAAATTATTCAGTGTTAAAAAGTCCGGTTCCATGATCGAGACGACGAGGACGATCGCGAACAATCCTGCGAGTGGTCCAAGCTTTTGTCCGATCCCAAGACGTCTCGGTTTTGCTTCCGTTACCTTGCCTTGCATCAATTCCATATCATTGTCCTCCTGTCGCAAGTGTCATGATGCTTTCTTGCGTCGCTTCCTGTCGTGTCAACATGCCGCTCATCTTGCCTTCGCGCATGACATAGACCCGGTCGCTCATCCCGAGAATCTCCGGGAGGTCCGAGCTGACCATGATGATCGCGACACCCGCCGCAGCGAGTTTGTTCATGATGAGGTAAATCTCTTTCTTCGCCCCGACGTCGACACCACGTGTCGGTTCGTCAAGGATCAAGACTTTCGGTTGTGTCCCAAGCCACTTCGCGAGGACTACCTTCTGTTGGTTCCCACCGGACAGTGACTTCGCCGGCTGGTCCATCGAGCTGTGGCGGACCGAAAGCGACTTCAAGTATCCTTCTGCGAAATCACGCTCTGCCTGATCCTTGATGACACCGGAGCGGGATAACGAACGAATCGTCGGCAGCGAGATGTTCTCACGCAGTGAAAAGTCGAGGAACAAGCCTTCGCCTTTGCGGTCTTCGGTCAAAAAGCCGATGCCCTGACGGATCGCATCATACGGTGTCTTGATTTTCAGCGACTGTCCGTTCAGTTCGATCGTCCCGTCTTTCAGGCGATCGACCCCGAACAATCCCCGCATGACTTCCGTCCGCCCAGCACCCATCAAACCCGAGAAGCCGATGATTTCACCCGCCTTGACGGAGAACGAGACATCGTCGAATCGTTTCCCGCTCGCCTGTTTGACCTCAAGGACAGTTGCACCGATTGACACGTCACGATCCGGATACCG
Organism: Exiguobacterium sp. UBA5002; assembly: GCF_002396765.1. Lineage (NCBI taxonomy): Bacteria > Bacillati > Bacillota > Bacilli > Caryophanales > Exiguobacterium > Exiguobacterium sp. UBA5002. Next base: position 55,856 of record NZ_DGYQ01000033.1, on the reverse strand, counting down.
TTCGCCCATCTCACGACCAACCATCTCTCGGACGATCTGTTCGAACGATGTCTCGGGAATCGCGTGCGTCGAGACGGAGATCCCGTCTCGTAAGACGGTGATCCGGTCACAAAGCTCAAAGATTTCCTCCATTCGGTGTGAGATATAAACGATCGAGACACCTTGGTTGCGCAGTGCCGTCGCGACGCTAAACAAGGCACGAATTTCCCGCTCCGTTAGTGCGGCTGTCGGTTCATCCATGATGATGACCTTCGCGTCCGTCATTAAAGCTTTTGCGATCTCGATCATCTGTTGCTGACCGACCGATAACGTCCGAGCGAGTTGATCGACGTCCATGAAGACGTTCAATTCCGCGAGTTCACGTTCTGCCTGCCGCTTCATCTCGCCTTGCTTGAGAATCCCGAAGCGTGACTTCAACTCCCGTCCGAGGAACAAGTTCTCCGTCACCGTCAAATCCGGGAGGATGTTCAGTTCCTGGTGGATGAAGGCGATCCCCGCTTCTTCGGCAAGTTTCGGATTCTTATATTCGACGTCCTGTCCATCGACGCGGATCGTACCTGCGTCCGCTTTATGGACACCGGTCAAAATCTTCATCAGCGTCGATTTCCCGGCACCGTTCTCTCCCATCAAGGCGTGGATCTCACCCGCAGCGAGTTCGAAGTCGACACCTTTGAGGACGGGAACAGGACCGAATGCTTTTTTGATACCTGTCATCTCGATACGCATCGCATGACCTCCTTAAAAGATTACGCCGGAATGGAAGATGACATTTGCGTACGGTGTCGCTTCTCCGGTCCGGATGATGGCCTTCGCCTGCTGTGTCTGTTTCTTGAACTCTTCATGCGTGACGAACGTCGTCTCGATCTGCATAGCTTCGAGTTGCTCGAGGACGTCCGGATTCGCTTCCTTGATCTCTGTTGCCAGTGTCAGCTGTTCAATCGCCATGTCACCGGCGACGATACGGACGACGTCGAGAAATGATGGTGTGCCGAGTTCCAGTGCTAAATCGATTCGGGCGACCCCGTCTGGAATCGGTAGGCCACAATCGGCGATGACGATCGTATCGGTATGACCGAGATCAGTCAGGACTTTGCTGATATGACTGTTTAAGATACCATGCTTCTTCATGCGTCTCCCTCCATCTGTTCCCGTGTCGGCATGCCGCCTTGTGCGCCAAGCGCACGAATCGATAAGCCGGCTGCCCGGTTCGCGAAACGAATTGCCTCAACGAGCGGTTGTCCTTCCGTTAACGCGACGGCTAAGGCACCGTTGAACGTATCCCCTGCTCCTGTCGTATCGACGACGGTCGTTTCGATCGCGGGAATCGTCACGATTGCCTCTCCGTCGTAGAAGCGTGCCCCGAGACTACCTTCCGTTACGATTAATTTATTCGGATATTCCATCAACCAATGTTCGATTGGCTGGTCTTGTCCGAAGATCAAACCGCATTCATGTTCGTTTGGCGTTAAGTACGTGACGTGTTCAATCAATTCCGGACTGAGTGACATCGCCGGTGCTGGATTCAAGACGACTGGAATGCTGGTTGCATGTGCTTCGCGAGCAACGGTCTCGACCGTTTCGATTGGAATCTCAAGCTGGAGTAAGATGATTTCACTGGCTGCGAGAATCTCTGTGAGGGCGTTATCTGCAAACTGCACATGTTGATTGGCAGACTGAACGACGACGATCGAGTTGTCGCCTTCAGCAAGCGTGATATGTGCCGTTCCTGTCCGTTCACCTTCAATCGTTTGTAAGTGTGTCGTCTGCACTCCTTGCGTCTTGAAGTTTTCGCGGATCGCTTCACCGTTTGCGTCACCGCCGACGCAACCGATCATTTCGACGGTACTGCCGAGACGCGCGACCGCCACCGCTTGGTTCGCACCCTTTCCGCCCGGTACGGTATGAAAGGCATCCCCGATGACCGTTTCGCCTGCGCCTGGACGGCGTTTACTTTCGACGACGAGATCCATCGAGATACTGCCGATGACACTGATTTGTTTCATTCTTTCTCATCCTTCCGTTTCGTCGTTTCCCGTTCGATGATCTCAACCGTCAACTCATGATGGACGGCGGCAATCGGTGTGCCTTCAATCCGCTGAATCAGGAGTTTTGCGGCCAGCTCTCCCATTTGATAAATCGGCTGCGCAATCGTCGTCAACGGTGGTGAAATCATTTGACCGAGTTCGATGCCGTCATAGCCGATCACTTGTAGCTCGTCCGGAATCGTGATCCCGCGTTCCGCGGCGACTTGTACCGTAGCTGCGGCAATGACATCACTCGCGGCAAAGATCCCGTTGCAATAATAGTGATCAAAGAGATAGTTCGCTGCATCAAGCGCTCCTTGAAAATGGAACGGTGACTCGATGCTTGCGACCAGATGCGTTCCGGCGACTTCCTCAAAGCCGTCTCGTCGCTTCTTGATCGTCGGGAGTTTCGAAGGACCGCTGATGACAGCGAGTTCCGTCGCACCAGAAGCAAGTAAGAACGAGGCTGCCTTTTTCCCGCCTTCGTATCCGTTTGACGTCACCGTCGGAATCGCTCCTTGTAACACTCGGTCTAACGCTACGACCGGCACTTCAAGTTCTTCATAGTTCGGATTGTTTGAGTAGTTCGTCGTGATGATCAATCCGTCGACATGCATCGCCTCGAGTGACTTGATATATTCGCGTTCTTTCTGAAACTGTTCGTCTGTGTTACACAAAATGACCTGAAAACCATGTTGATGTGCCATATCTTCCACAGCTCGTGCGAGTTGTGGGAAGAACGGGTTCGTGATGTCTGGAACGATCAATCCGATCAGTCCGGACCGTTTTTGGAATAACGATCGCGCGACCCGGTTCGGTCGATAATCCAATTGTTTGATTGCCTGAAGCACCGCCTTACGCGATTTCTCACTGACATAACCCTTTTCGTTCATGACGCGTGAGACCGTCGCGACGGAGACATGTGCCGCTTTCGCTACTTCCCGGATGGTCGACATGTTTCGCCACCTCTTTCTTTTGATAACGCTTACAAGGATCATCATATTGTGTAACCGGTTACACATCAATCTTTTTTATCTAAAATATATTTTATTTTTTTCGAGTCCTCGGATTGGACTATAAAAAAGAAGCCTGACACCGCATCAGACTTACGATCATTCCGTATAATCATACACTTGAACGTTCTGAATCATCCTTAAATAAAGACAATCAGCGAGAGACCAATCAGAATATTAATGAATCCTAACCCATCCGTCGCTTTTGTGTATAACGATGGTTTATCTTTTTTGACACTATCGTTTAGAAACATCAATGTCACAGCAATGACTGTCGTGATACCAAGTGGTGCATTGAGAAAACTATCGGAATATGTAAAAAAGTTATTCATAATGTAGACACTGTTTAAAACGGACAATCCGAATAATATTTTATGCATGAAAGTCACTCCTATAATCACTAAGATCTTACGAAACCAACTAAGATCTGATTTCGTTCGTTCTCCATTATAGAATATTCTTCCAGAAATCCTTCCTTACATTATCGAAAGAAAGCATTTTGATGCGGACGCAAATAAACCATGAGGCAGTGTTACATCACCTCACGGTTTAAGAATTATCAGCTTAGGACGGAAATCAATGAACATCTCTACTTCGCTTCTTTTTACTTTTCTTCTCTGTATACAGGCGACGGATCAAAGCAACAACGAATGCAACGATTGCCAGCGGCTCAAACAAATAAATCAACAGGAACGTGACATCAATGACGGCATCCTCCGGATTATAACGGATGATATAGAGCGCACCGGGTAAGATGGCAATCAGTCCACCAATTCCGAGTGCCGTTCCCAAAATCAGACTCTGACGTGAAAATCGGCTCGTGATTTGATACAAACCGATGAATAGTATGAGTTCCGTAAAATAGATGAGGCGCAACGGGATGTCACCAATCGACGTATCAAGCCCTAAAAACAAAAACCGAAATAGCATGTCGATTCCCCCTTCTTTCTAGTTCTACCCCGAACAGCGTCCTCGTAATGCTAGATTTCCAGTTTCCCTGCATATCCTCGCTTCAATTAGGGAATAGCTAGAGAGTTACAGTCACATACAGAGAGTTGGGATCGGATGAAAGAAGAACACTCGATGAAGGTCGTCAGTTGTTTGAATAATTATTTCGAACGTCATCAGCAACCCCTTCAGGTCGATCTCTTACGAGATCTACCACCGATCGTGCTATTGTTGCGCGATGACGCGAAACGTGCCTTTCCAAAAGAAGCGAATTTGCACGATGAACTGTTACAAGACATCAAACGTTTGATTCAGGAATGTTTGGATCCCGATACACTGCGCGAATTAGGAATCGATGTCGATCTCTCGGACTTTTTCGTAACCCGTGCACCGCTTCATTCTGCCCATCATTATCTCGTTACATTCATTGAAGATTGATTCTGCTCTTATGATGAAAATAGCGCGTTCTTTCTTCACGTCATCACGTGATCAAAGAACGCGCTATCTTTATGCAAAAACCGATAGCGCCAAAGCACTACCGGTCATACTTCCACTCACGTATGGTAAAGACGACTTAATTCTCAACCTCAAGAATCGCTTCGATTTCAGCTTCTACTTCTTTGTTGACCATTTGCGAACGTTTTTTACGTAATTCGAGATCCATCTCCTGATCGATGAACTGGTTCGTATGCTTGTCGAAGCAATCAAAACAGATCGGATAAAAATCTTTTGCTTCTTTGTTCAATGAGTTGAATTCCCATGTATCGAGTTCCAAGTAACTGACTTGGTTGTTCGTTTCAGTTCCACAGATTTCACACTTCATGTTCATTCCCCCTTACGCGTCAATCTTCGCTTTTTCGGCTTGGCGTTCCTGACGTTCCTTGATACGCTTCAAACGTCCATGATACTTCATGATGTTCGCTTGAGATTGTTTCGCTTCGTCAGTTGTCGGTTCCAAATCGGCGATGCCCCAATACTTGACGACGACATCTAATACTTGGTCGAAGTATTGGAGGGGTCCATAGTTCGTATCAACAGCAATCGTCTTCATGCGTTCCGTGAAGTCCGGCATGATAGCACCTGGCATCGAGAAGTTGATGATGACGTCTTCGAAGAAGACGATGAAGTTCGGGTCAAGCTCTAGGTGTGCTTTGACCGTGTCACGATAGAACGCATAATGGAGCGCTTCGTCCTTCGCTAGACGACGGAGTAGCGTTGCTAAGTCTTTGTCGTGTGCCCCTGCGATTTTCGCAACGTTGTTATAGAAGACGAGTGTCGCTAACTCTTGCAGTGACGTATACGCCATCGTTGCTAGCGGGTTCGTGAAGTCCGGGAACCAGCCGTTTTCAACGACGCGTCTTCTTAATTGATGAAGTCGCGTTGGATTGACGTTTCGCGTGACGAGTAAATACGTCTCGAGTAAGTTCGAATGCTGATCTTCTTCTGCTGTCCATGTCCGGACGAAGTCATTGATGACTTCCATCGAGTTCTTGAATGTATAGTCTAAGTGCGACGTGTACCACGGTAAGTTGACTTCTGTCAGTAATGCCGTCTCGATTGCGACGATGACACCTTCCGGAAGCGTGACTTGACTTTCGTCCCAAGGAACGCGTTTGAACGACATCGCCTTATCCCACGGAATGAACTCGTGGTAGCTCCAGTCGATGTTGGCTGAACGCTCCTTGTGTAGTCGATATAACTCTTGAATGCGTGGTTCTAAACGGATATCTAAATCTGAATTTAACATGATCGTATCTCCTTTAGACGTATTTGTCATCTTCATCGAGCAAGATGTAATTAATGCCTATAACTATTTAATTTACACTTATTTATGAGTATAACATTTTAGTCATCTACTAGGATGAATCAATTTTTTGACAGTTCAGTATAGTTTTGATGACAAAAGCGACTTTTTGGTTTGACATTGCTTGATATACAAAAAACCTCCTATCCGTGTGTACGTATCACACGAATAGGAGGTTTTCCTTATAGCTTATTCAAACGATCAACCTGAAATTACTTCTTGAGGTTGTAGAATGATTTGATTCCGTCGTAGACAGCAACGTCTGAAAGCATGTCTTCGATGCGGAGAAGTTGGTTGTATTTCGCGATACGGTCTGTACGTGAAAGTGAACCAGTTTTGATTTGACCAGCGTTTGCCGCAACAGCGATGTCAGCGATCGTTGAATCTTCAGTTTCACCAGAACGGTGAGAAACGACAGCTGTGTAACCAGCTTTTTTAGCCATTTCGATTGCGTCGAATGTTTCAGTCAAAGTACCGATTTGGTTAACTTTGATGAGAATCGAGTTAGCGATGCCTTTTTCGATACCTTCAGCAAGTTTCTCAGTGTTCGTTACGAACAAGTCATCCCCAACGAGTTGGACTTTGTGTCCGATACGATCTGTAAGAAGTTTGTGACCATCCCAGTCGTTTTCGTCACAGCCATCTTCGATTGAGATGATTGGGTATTTGTCAACGAGTTGTGCGTAGAATTCAACAAGCTCTTCTGTTGAAAGGACTTTGCCTTCGCCAGCGAGGTTGTATTTTCCAGCTGCTTTATCGTAGAACTCAGAAGAAGCGACGTCCATTGCAAGGTAAACATCTTCGCCTGCTTTGTAGCCAGCTTTTTCGATTGCTTCAAGGATAACTGTGATTGCTTCTTCGTTTGATTTCAAGTTTGGAGCGAATCCACCCTCGTCACCAACTGCTGTGTTAAGACCCATTCCGCTAAGAACTGATTTCAACGCGTGAAAGATTTCAGCACCCATACGAAGTGCTTCTTTGAATGTTGGAGCACCGACAGGCATGATCATGAACTCTTGGAAGTCCACGTTGTTGTCTGCATGTGATCCACCGTTGATGATGTTCATCATTGGTGTTGGTAATGTTTTCGCGTTGAATCCACCGAGGTATGTGTAAAGTGGAAGACCAAGCTCATCAGCAGCAGCACGTGCAGCAGCCATAGAAACACCAAGGATTGCGTTAGCGCCGAAGTTACCTTTGTTTTTCGTACCGTCGAGATCGATCATCTTTTTGTCGATTCCAGCTTGGTCGAAGACATCGTAACCGATGATTTCTGGTGCGATTTTTTCGTTGACGTTGTCAACAGCTTTCAAAACACCTTTTCCGAGGTAACGTGCTTTGTCGCCATCACGGAGTTCGACTGCTTCGTGCTCACCAGTTGATGCACCTGATGGTACAAGCGCGCGACCGAAACCGCCATCTTCTGTATAAACTTCTACTTCTACTGTTGGGTTACCGCGTGAATCAAGAATCTCGCGTGCGTAAATCTCTGTAATCATTGACATTTAAATTCGCTCCTTTTGTGTGTAAGAAATATGTGGTGTAGCTACTTCGATCGACGGGATTATTTCTTCAATACGATCGATTTACCAGTCATCTCTGCTGGCTGGTCCGCTCCGAGGAGATCAAGGACCGTTGGTGCGAGGTCAGCGAGTGCACCTGTGAGTGGTTCAAGGAGTTCAACGTCCTCGACCGTCACGATACATGGAACGGGTTCTGTCGTATGCGCCGTCATCTTACTGCCGTCCGCATTGAGGACTTTATCCGCGTTCCCGTGGTCAGCCGTGATGACTGCCGCGCCGCCTTTGCTGAGAATCAAGTCAACGACTTTCCCAAGACACTCATCGACAGCTTCGATCGCCTTTTTCGTCGGCTCGAGCATACCCGAGTGACCGACCATATCCGGGTTTGCGAAGTTGAGGATGATCGCATCGTGTTTGTCCGAGTTGATTGCGTCGACGAGGGCATCTGTGACTTCATAGACGCTCATCTCCGGTTTCAAGTCGTATGTCGCGACTTTTGGTGAAGGGATCAAGATCCGATCTTCCCCTTCGTATGGTTCTTCACGTTGTCCGTTGAAGAAGAACGTGACGTGCGGATACTTTTCCGTTTCCGCGATGCGTAACTGTTTGAGACCTTGTTTTGACAATGTCTCACCAAGCGTGTTCTTGATGTCTTCAGGCGGGAAGACGATGTCCGTATCAATCGCATCCGAGTACTTCGTCATTGAGACGAGTAGCAGGTTCTTCGGTGCGTTGTCCGGAAGCTCGAATCCGTCGAAGCCACCTTTTTCTTTGTAGACTTTCGAAAGCTGAATCGCACGGTCAGGACGATAGTTGAAGAACACGATCGCATCGTTATCGTGGATCGGTGCGACTGGCGTACCGTCTTCCTGCACGACAACAGTTGGTTCGATGAACTCATCCGTTACGTCTTGTTTGTACGAAGCTTCAACCATGCCGATTGGATCCTTCGTCGTTGGACCTTCACCGAACGTGATGGCGTCATAGACTTTCTTGACGCGTTCCCAACGGTTATCGCGATCCATCGCATAGTAGCGACCAGAGATACTCGCGAATTGTCCAACATTCAATTCATCCATCTTCGCTTGCGCGTCACGGAGGAAACCAGCGCCCGATTGTGGGTCGCAGTCACGACCGTCCGTGAAAGCATGGAGGTAGACTTTTTCGATTTCGTGAAGTTTCGCGAATTCGAGCACGGCATACAAGTGGTTGATGTGACTGTGGATCCCACCGTCAGAGACCAAACCGAAGATATGAAGCGCTGAACCGTACTTCTTCACATGACCTGCCGCATCGTTCATCGCTTGACGCGAGAAGAACGAGCGATCCTTGACCGCGTTGTTGATTCGGGATAGCGATTGATAGACGACGCGACCTGCACCGATGTTCAGGTGACCCACTTCTGAGTTCCCCATTTGACCTTCAGGCAAACCGACGTATTCGCCTTTCGCATTCAACAACGTATGCGGGTATTGACCCCAGTAACGGTCGAAGTTCGGTTTGTTTGCCGCCGTAACGGCATTTCCGAACTCCTCGTCACGCATACCAAAACCATCAAGGATGATCAGTGCGACTGGACGTTTTTTCATTTAAATCGCCTCCAACAGTTTGAGGAACGATCCTGTCTCAAGACTTGCACCGCCGACGAGCGCGCCGTCGATGTCTGGTTGAGCCATATATTCTTTGATGTTTTCCGGTTTGACGCTACCACCGTATTGGATGCGGACAGCTTCTGCTGCTTCAGCACCGAATTCAGCTGCAACGACGTCGCGGACGAATTTACAAGAATCTTGTGCATCTTGTTCTGTCGCTGATTTACCTGTTCCGATTGCCCAGACAGGCTCGTAAGCGACGACGAGATTTTTCACTTGGTCGACAGTAAGACCTTTGAGGCTGTTTGCTGTCTGTTCGCGGATGACGTCTTCGAACTTGCCGCCTTCACGCTCTTCCAGTGTTTCACCTACACAAACGATTGGAACGAGACCGTGCTCGAACGCTTTTTTCGCTTTGCTGTTGATGAACGCGTCTGTTTCGCCGAAGTACTCACGACGCTCAGAGTGACCGAGGATGACGTATGTCACGTCGAGTTCTTTGAGCATGAGCGGGCTGATTTCACCAGTGAACGCACCGCTCTCTTTGTCGTACATGTTTTGAGCACCGATCTTAAGATCCGTACCAGCTGCTGCTTCTGTCAAGTGTGCCAAGAATACTGCTGGCGCACACACAGCTGCGTCGACTGTCGTCGAAGCAGGTACAGCTCCTTTGACTTCCTCAACGAATGCGACTGCATCCTTGAGCGTCAGATTCATCTTCCAGTTACCTGCGATAATTGGTTTACGCATTGAGAAACACTCCCTTGTGAACTTAGATTACTTGTCGTTTAGCGCTTCGACACCAGGAAGAGCTTTCCCTTCCATGAATTCGAGACTTGCTCCACCACCTGTAGAGATGTGGCTCATTTTGTCAGCAAGACCGAATTTCTCTGCCGCAGCAGCTGAGTCGCCACCGCCGATGATTGAGTACGCATCGCTGTCCGCAAGAGCTTGCGCGACACCTTTTGTACCGTTTGCGTATTTATCGAGTTCAAATACGCCCATCGGTCCGTTCCAGACGACGAGTTTCGAGTTCTTGATTGCCTCTGCATAGAGTTCAACCGTTTTTGGACCGATATCAAGTGACATGTGATCTGCTGGGATCTCTGTGATGTCACGTGGTCCGACATATGTTTCTTCTCCGAATTCCTTCGTGATGACGCAGTCGATTGGCATGAGGAACTTAACGCCTTTTTCTTCTGCTTTCTTCATGAATTCCTTCGCTTGGTCGATTTTGTCGACCTCAAGAAGTGAAGTACCGACTTCGATACCACGAGCTGTGAGGAACGTGTACGATAAGCCGCCACCGATGATCAACGTATCGACGATGTCGAGTAAGTGATCGATGACACCGATTTTGTCCGCTACTTTCGAACCACCGATGATTGCCGTGAACGGGCGATCCGGGTTAGAAAGAGCTTTACCGAGAACTTGAAGTTCTTTTTCGATGAGAAGACCGGCAACTGCTGTGTCGACTTGGTGTGCGATACCTTCTGTCGATGCGTGTGCACGGTGTGCTGCGCCGAACGCGTCGTTGACGAAGACGTCAGCGAGTTTCGCGAATCCTTTAGCGAGCTCTTCGTCGTTTTTCGTTTCACCAGGGTAGAAGCGAACGTTCTCTAAGACGACGACATCGCCGTTTTCGAGTTTGCTGACTGCTTCTTCTGCAACTGGACCGTATGCTTCTTCAACGAGCTTGATGTCTTTACCAAGCAATTCGCTGAGGCGTGCTACGACTGGTGCAAGTGAGAACTCAGGGTTCTTTTCGCCTTTTGGACGACCCATGTGGCTAGCGAGAATGACTTTTGCTCCGCCGTCGATCAAGTGTTTGATCGTTGGGAGTGCAGCACGGATCCGTGTGTCATCCGTGATTTTACCGTCTTCCAACGGTACGTTGAAATCCACGCGTGTAAATACGCGTTTTCCTTGTACATCGATGTCGCGAATCGATTTCTTATTCATACATTCGTCCTCCGTCTCTTACGTATAGTGAGGGGCGAATGCCCCTCCCGCTTTTTTCCGCAATAAGAGCGGAGACTGATATCGTTTCCGCTCTTATTCAATTGCTATTTAATTGCTCGAATTACTTAGCGATTTCTGCGAAGTGTTTGAGTGTACGAACGAGTTGGCTAGTGTAAGACATTTCGTTGTCATACCAAGCAACTGTTTTAACGAGTTGTTTGTCGCCGACTGTCATGACTTTCGTTTGTGTTGCATCGAAGAGTGATCCGTAAGAGATACCAACGATGTCAGAAGAAACGATTTCGTCTTCAGTGTAACCGTAAGACTCGTTAGCAGCTGCTTTCATTGCTGCGTTGATTTCTTCTACAGAAACTTTTTTGTCGAGTACAGTTACGAGCTCAGTGAGTGAACCTGTAGCGACTGGTACACGTTGTGCAGATCCGTCAAGTTTACCTTGAAGTTCTGGAAGAACGAGACCGATTGCTTTTGCAGCACCAGTTGAGTTTGGAACGATGTTAGCTGCTGCCGCACGTGCACGACGGAAGTCACCTTTAGGGTGTGGAGCGTCGAGTGTGTTTTGGTCACCAGTGTAAGCGTGGATCGTAGTCATGAGACCTTCAACGATTCCGAACTGATCTTGGAGAACTTTAGCCATTGGCGCGAGACAGTTTGTAGTACAAGAAGCACCAGAGATAACTGTTTCAGTTCCGTCAAGGATTTCGTGGTTCGTGTTGAAGACGACTGTTTTCATGTCGCCAGTTGCAGGTGCAGAGATAACGACTTTTTTAGCGCCAGCTTTTAAGTGAAGCTCAGCTTTTTCTTTGTCTGTGAAGAAACCAGTACATTCGAGAACGATGTCAACACCGAGCTCGCCCCATGGGAGTTCTTCTGGGTTGCGGTTAGCAAGTGTTTTGATTTCTTTACCGTTGACGAGGAAGTAACCGTCGTGTACTTCAACTTCGCCGTCGAAACGACCTTGAGTCGTATCATATTTGAGAAGGTGTGCAAGCATTTTAGTGTCTGTAAGGTCGTTGATCGCGACTACTTCGATTCCATCGAATTGAAGAATTTGACGAAGTGCCAAACGTCCGATACGTCCAAATCCGTTAATACCAACTTTTACTGCCATGATAATTTTCCTCCTTTTAATGTAAAGCGAGTTATCTATTATTCAAAAGGGGGTTACCCTTTCAAAATCGAAGCTGCTGCGCCTTCATCCGTGATCAGGATGATGTCTGGCGACTGTTTGACATAGGCGTTGATCGCTTCTGCCTTCGAATGACCACCTGCGACGACGATGACGTGTTCGACTTGCTTCAAGTCAGCCAGTTGGAGACCAACCGTCTTGACCCGGTGCACGATGTTCCCGTCTCGGTCGAAGTAATATCCGAATGCTTCCGCTACTGCCTGTTCATGTTCCAGTCGGGTCAGGAGATCCTCAGACGCGCGACGACGTTTTGCCATCGTTTTCGCCTCACCAATTCCATGTACCACGATTGAAGCACCTTTAATCATTTGAAGCACATTTTTTATGCTCGGCTCTTCAATCATCTTGACGAACGTCTCTGTACTGACCATGTCCGGGATGTGAAGCAGATGATAATCACTTTGAGCGCGTGATGCCATCCGTGAGCATACTGTGTTCGCTTGTAATTCGAGCGTTTCTCCCAGTCCTCCGCGTGCCGGAACGAACGTCATCGGACGGTGTTCCTTGTCTGGCGACATCATCGCCGCGACGGAAGCCATCGTCGTACCGCCTGTGACAGCGATCGTATTGTGATGGTCTGAAGAAAGCTCTCGTTTGAGTCGTGCGACGGTCGCCCGCCCCATGTCTCGTTGTACCCAGAAGGTCTCATCGGAATCACCCGGTACGATGACGACGTCCCGTACTCCGAGTCTCTCTTTCAAGGCTTTCGCCATGTCTGAGATCCCTGCGAGTTCTCCCATGATGCTGTGCATGCTGCGAAGAACGTTTCGTCCTTCATCCGTCAAGGACATCCCTTGCGTCGCGACCTCTAGGAGGTCTTGCTGCTTCAAGAAGTCGACTTCCCGCCGTAAGACGCGTTCCGTCAAGCCAAGGCTTGTCGCAAGCGTACGTCGTCCGATCGGTTGCATCAGTCGTACGTAATGAAGGATGTCGTAGCGTGTCTGCATTTCTTCGATCAGATCAGGCACGATTCGTTTTTGGATCTGGACTAACTGCCGAATCATGTATTTCCCTCTCCTCTCAAGTAGCTGGACGCTTTCTGTCCCGCATGTCATAACGTGTCCCACTTGGTACACCGTTATCATAACAGTCCATTTCTCGCCTTGCAAGTCTCGTTTCTCAAGTTTTTTGAAGTAAGCGGTTTCTTATCGTTTCCGTCTCGAATTTGCCATAACTCCAGATTTCCTCATCATGCATGACGACCGGAATCTCGTATAAGAACCGTAGACTGAGCGCTTCATCCTGATCAATGTTGACTTCCTCGAACGTCCATTCCGGAAACTCATCGAGTACGAAGTCGAGTAAGATGGCGGCCTCTTCACATAGCGTACATCCCGGACGTGAATAGAGTGTTAAGTGTCTGTGTCGTTTTAATCCCATTCTGATTGCGCCTTCCTTTGCTGCATCGTTTTTTTCGTTAAACCAAGCGCTGCCCGGTACTTCGCGACCGTCCGCCTTGCGACTGTCAGACCGTCTGCTTGCAGACGATCCGTCAATTGCTGATCACTTAACGGACGATCGCTATGTTGAATGTATTCGGCGATTCGCCGTTTAATCAAAAAACTCGAATCTCCGGTTGTCGTCCGTGAGACGAACAAGTCTTCTAAAGCAACGAGACCATGGACCGTCTCGACGTACTTCGCAGCAATCGCTCGACCAATCGTTGACGGATGATGCCCCGTCGCCTCAGCGACTTGTTTTTTCGTCAGTGGCTCAAGATGCAGTTCTCCTTTGAACCAGCGTTCTTGTCGCTCAAGCAAAACTGAGAGGATGGCATGCATCGTGACACGGCGTCGTTCGTACGCGCGCAAAAAAGGCGTTGCCTCTTTTAGTTCGAGCCACGTCTGATCCGTATCGAGTGTCATCCAGTCGATCTGAAGTTTCCCATCTAACAGGTGAATCCGTGCTTCTGCCATGACCGGTCGTTCTTCTTTAGGAAGATCCGGTGTCCGGCTCAGCCGCGTCAATCGTTTTCGCAACCGCGCTCGATCCTGTTCACTGAACTGAGCGAATACCTGACTCGCGGGTTCATGTCGTAGCCGATCCGTCAGTCCGATCAATTCCGTGTCGTCTAGCTCGATTGCCTGTAACCATTGGCACTCGCGCTCCGAGCGGGCAGCGATGCCGACCGGTTCACATTGTTGTAAGAGTGTCCGTGCTTCTGTAATCGTTGCGACATCGGTCGAGAAGGATGCAGCGAGCTGCTCGTCCGACGTCCGTAATAAACCGTCCGCTTCTAAATACACGATGAGTTGTTCCGCCATATATCCTATTTCCTGTCTGACTGATTCTAAACGTATTTGTGCAAGAAGCTCGTCTTCATAGGACGCCAAATGTCCTGCCATCTGTTCGACCTCTAGCGAAACCTGATTCGGGTAATGACGATGCAACCGTCGTTTCAACCGTCGCCATTCCTCCTCGAGTTCTGCCGCCGGTTGCTCAAGCACATGTAATTGATACTGTTGTGACGCCGATAACGTCATCTGTTGCGTCTGTTCCTGGCGTTGATCCATCGATTCCCCTCCCTCACTTCTTATTATAGAAGAAACGTTTTAAGAAACGTGCTCTGAGCCTCTTTTAAGTCGCTAAGGAAAAGAAAAGTCATGCTTCCCTATTGCTTTCCTGAAAAAATGTCGCTATACTATTAATTGTTCAGTACATCAGATGCACCCGTAGCTCAGGGGATAGAGCACTGGTTTCCGGTACCAGGTGTCGGGAGTTCGAATCTCTCCGGGTGTACCATTTATTCAACTACAAGGCAATGCCAGCAATGGCGTTGCCTTTTTTCTATATTGATATGTTTCATTTGCCCTTGTAATGGAAAAATACCTAAAAGTCGCATCGTATCTTTTGACCAATATTGACCAAAGGATTATGATAAGGATAAGTCGAATAGGAAGCTACATACCAACTATAAGGAGGCAAAGACTATGTTAATTCCAACAGTCATCGAACAAACAAACCGCGGGGAACGTGCTTACGATATCTACTCACGTTTGCTAAAAGACCGCATCATTCTTCTCGGGAGCGCGATTGACGACAACGTCGCCAACTCAGTCGTTGCCCAACTTCTGTTCTTAGCAGCAGAAGATCCAGATAAAGAAATCTCGCTTTACATCAACAGCCCAGGTGGTTCGATCACTGCCGGTATGGCGATTTACGATACAATGAACTTCATCAAGCCACAAGTCTCAACGATTTGTATCGGTATGGCAGCATCCATGGGTGCATTTTTGCTTCAAGCAGGTGCAAAAGGAAAACGTTTCGCGTTACCAAACGCTGAAATCATGATCCACCAACCACTCGGTGGTACACAAGGTCAAGCATCAGATATTAAAATCCATGCGGAGCGTATCATCAAAATGCGTGAGCACCTCAACAAAATCATGGCTGAAAACACAGGACAACCACTTGAAGTCATCGAACGCGATACAGAGCGTGACAACTTCATGTCAGCACAAGCTGCTGCTGATTACGGTCTCATCGACCGCGTCATGGAACGTGCATAAGTCACCCAGAGTGTCTCCTTCGGGAGGCACTTTTTTTGTATCTGTAGGAAAGCGAACTCTTCTCTATTCATCTGCATACAACAAAAAACCTCCCGTTCCTTGTAGAACGAGAGGTCGATGATCAGTCGATCAAGTCTGTGATATCTGAAACGATGTCGTGGTTTTCACGAATCAGCGAGTAGATCGCGTTCGCATGTGGCGAAAGCTCTTCTTCTGCTTGTAATTGTTTCAGGAATAAAGATGTTGCGAACGCAACGAGTGTGCTTTTCGGTACACCGATTGATTTTGCTTTTTTCGTTAATACTTCGTCAAACTTCGCGTCTACAGTGAGCGAAATACGTTTCTTTTCGTTAGCCATTTCAAAAACTCCTTAATTCGAACATTTAGTTGCATCGACTATATATTATAGTAGACTATGGTTCATCTCGCAAGCGACCCTCTTATAAGGCCCCTGTCATCGACTCTCCATTCCGTACTTTTTCAGCGATTTGATCAATCTTCCGCAACCGGTGATTGATTCCTGATTTTGAGATGGAGCCGCTTTCGACCATCTCCCCGAGCTCTTGTAACGTCACGTCTTGATGTGTCACGCGCAAGATCGCGATCTCCTTCAGCTTATCCGGTAAGACGTCAAGACCGACCGTCCGCTCAAGGAACTTGATGTTCTCGACTTGGCGTAATGCCGCACCGACCGTCTTGTTGAGGTTCGCTGTCTCACAGTTGACGAGACGGTTGACCGAGTTACGCATGTCTTTTAAGATCCGTACGTCCTCGAACCGTAGCATCGATTGTGTCGCATCGACGAGCTTGAGAAAATCGGAAATCTTTTCGCTCTCTTTGATATAAAGGATATGCCCTTTTTTTCGTTCAATCGCCTTCGCGTTTAAATCAAAGACGTTCGATAGACCGCGGAGCGCCGCATTATGTTCTTCATATAAGCTGAAGATCTCTAAGTGATACGACGACGTCGCCGGATTGTTGAGCGAACCACCGGCGAGGAACGCTCCTCGTAAATACGCGCGTGCTTTTCGTTCATCGTTTAAAATCGTGTCACTGATCGAACGAATCATCGTGAACCCTTCCCCTAAAATTCCGAGGTCTTGCAAAATCTTGTCCGCCTGTTGCTTAACACGGACGATATAGACATTATTCTTTTTCAGACGCATTTTTTTCCGCACGAGCAGATCGAGATGGACACCATATGCTTTCTTCAAAAGCGAATAGATCCGACGGGCAATCGAGGCATTCTCGGTCGAGATATCGAGTGTCAGACCCCGTCCGAGACCGAACGAGATCGCACCGTTCATCCGGGCGAGCGCCGCGAGTTCCGCCTTCATCTCGTGATCGGTGATCGGAATCTGCGTTAATTCTTTTTTGACTTCTGAGGCAAAGCTCATGTCAGCTCCTCCTTCCCTTCGAGTTGACGCATCCGACGAATCGATAGTACTTTTCGCATGACGAGGCTAGCGACCGCATCTGAGTCATGGCGAATGAAATGATGATTGTAGTCGACAATATCATCTGCCAGCACTTCGACGCCTGCGAGCTCGAATTGTTTTTCATTATAGGTGACGATGTCGGCATGATCCTTTTGATACTTTTTCAAGTAACCGGCATCAATCGACTCATTATTGACGATGATCGTATCGACGACCCCTTGACCGAGGAAACGTTCAAGCGTCGATAAATGCTCGTTGGCAGTGAACGCCGTCGTCTCGCCTGGTTGTGTCATGACGTTACAAATATAGACGACTGGAGCCAGTGATTGCTGGATTGCTTCGCGGATCTCATCAATCAAGACGTTCGGGATGATACTCGTATAGAGACTTCCTGGTCCAAGGACAATCACGTCGGCATCAAGAATCGCTTGAATCGCTTCTGGTACTGGACGAACGTCTTGTTCCTCAAGGAAGATTCGTTCAATCTTCTTACCGACCGTTGGAATCAGTGACTCTCCTTTAACGATCGTCCCGTCCTCAAATTCGGCACATAACGTAATCGTCCGTTCCGTTGCTGGATAGACTTTTCCTTCCGCGTTCAACAGTTGTCCCATGACACCGATCGCTTCGACGAACGAACCGTTACAGAGTTGTGTCGCTGCCGTCAGCATCAAGTTGCCGAGCGAATGCCCATGCAATCCTTCGCCGGTCTCAAACCGGTACTGCATGATTCGGTCCATCAAGGTTTCCGATTTCGACAAGGAGACGATGACATTGCGAATATCGCCAGGCGGCAACATATTAAACTCCGTCCGCAGACGACCAGAACTGCCGCCGTCATCCGCGACCGTGACGATCGCTGTAATGTCGAGCGGGTAATGCTTCAGTCCACGAAGAAGCGTTGAGAGTCCTGTCCCGCCACCAATGGCGACGACTTTACGTTCCCATTTCATCACTTCTCCTCCTTCGCATGCACATAATCCCGGTGATTCGTCTCGATGTGATACTGCGTCGCGAATTCCTTGCTGATGGCTTCCGCGAACGTGATCGACCGATGCTTCCCGCCCGTACAACCGAGAGCGATCACGAGTTGCGACTTCCCTTCCCGCTCGTATTGCGGAATCAAGAACTCGAGTAGATCAACGAGTTTTTTATAGAACAACTTCGCTTCCGGCCACTGCATGACGTAGGACGCGACTTCCTCATCGAGTCCTGTCTTTGGACGCAGTTCAGGAATATAAAATGGATTCGGTAAGAACCGGAGGTCAAAGACGAGATCGGCATCAAGCGGTAAGCCATGTTTGAAGCCAAACGACATGACGTTGACCGTAAACGGAATCCGTTCCCCTGTCGTAAATTCCTTCAGGAGGCGTTCTTTTAAGGCAAGCGGTTTGATATCACTCGTATCGATCAACATCTGCGCCTTATCACGGAATCCTTCAAGCAACGTCCGCTCACGTTCAATTCCGATCAGTGGTGAGTCAGTCGGTGCAAGCGGATGGGAACGACGCGATTCTTTGTAACGGCGTACGAGAACATCGTTACGCGCATCGAGATAGAGCATCCGCGTTTGTAAGTTCGTCTTTTTCAAATCCTCATAAACGACAAAAAAACTATCAATGAAATCACGTGCACGTGTATCGATGGCAACGGCGATTTTAGGACGCACTTGTCCGATGACTTCGATGAGTTGTGGCAATAACGTCGGTGGTAGATTGTCAACGCAGAAATAGCCTAAATCCTCAAAGCTGTTCATTGCGACTGTCTTACCAGCCCCACTCATACCCGTAATGATCACAAGTTGCGGTTGATTCTGTTCCATCTTTTCGCCCTCCAGACAACAGTTCCGTGTGTATTTTTCGCTTCTTTCTCAGTATATCATAAAAAAAGAGCCAGCCTCACTGAAGGTACCTTCAATGAAACTGGTTCGTTATTACGCGTGTGAGGATTCTTGTAATTCTTCAAGTAACGCTTCGATGAAGTGTTGCGCGTTTTGCGCGGCAATCGAACCATCGTTTGTCGCTGTAACGACTTGACGCAATGTTTTTTCACGAACGTCACCAGCAGCAAAGATTCCTTTGATGTTCGTTTCCATCGCTTCGTTTGTCACGACGTAGCCTTGGTCGTTCAAGATACCAAGATCTTGGACGTAGCCTGTAATCGGGTTCATCCCGATGTAGATGAAGACACCATCGATCGGATGCGTCGTCACATCAGCTGTTTTTGTATTGATCAACTCGATACCGCCGACTTTCCCGTCTTGTTCGTTAATCTGTTTAACCGTATGGTTCCAGATGAAGTCGATTTTCGGGTTGTCAAACGCACGTTTTTGAAGAATCTTTTGAGCGCGGAGCTCGTCACGACGGTGTACGATCGTGACTTTTTTCGCGAAGCGTGTCAAGTAGACGCCTTCTTCAACAGCAGAGTCGCCTCCACCGATGACGAAGAGTTCTTTTTCTTTAAAGAACGCGCCATCACAGACAGCACAGTACGAGACACCGCGACCGCCGAGCTCTTCTTCACCCGGTACGCCGATTTTCTTATATTGTGCACCAGACGCGATGATGATCGCCCGTGCGTAGTAATCTTTGTTGTGTGCGTGAATCGTTTTGTATGCTTTACCGTCTTCGATGCTTCGAACGTCTCCGTACGCATATTCTGCGCCGAATGCTTTCGAGTGGTCGAACATTTTTTGCGAGAGATCGGGTCCGAGGATGCTATCGTATCCTGGGTAGTTCTCGATATCTTCTGTGTTCGCCATTTGACCGCCCGGAATCCCGCGTTCGATCATTAATGTCGAAAGGTTCGCACGTGATGCATAAAGTGCGGCTGTCATCCCAGCAGGACCTGCCCCGATGATGATGACGTCATAAATTTTTTGTTCTGTTTCCGCCATGATTCCACCCCATTTATCGTAATCGTTGTAGTTTGAGTATAGGTGAGAATCGCCTAAACGTCTAACACTTTGCTTGCAGCGGTGCCAACATCCGTTCATGTGTCCGGATCATCGATGCGACATGATCGAACGAACAATCGACGAGCGATGCACATTCTTCGATCAACATCCCGTCCCGTAAATCATGGAACAGATAAAGCAGTGATGCAGCGGATGCTTCGATCGAATCGAATGACTCACCGCTTAAGACGAGTTGTGCGAAGCGCTCGTAAAAATCACCTTCAAGACTCATTCGTTCTTCGTCTGAAACGAATCGTTCCGCAAGACGGATCGTCTGCAATGCCCGGTGAATGCGTTCATCCACGACATCAGTCCGACCTTCCATCTCGATGACAATCTGTTCTGTCAATAAGAGAACGTCTTCCCGGTCTGTCACTTCTGGCATCATCGATAACGCCAGTCGTGCCTCGGCATCGTTCAGTTTGCCAAGGAGCAGTGCCGTGAAGATGCGCGAGACATCATCTTCTGTCTTCAGCGCTTGGATGAGTGCCGAGCGAAACTGCAGGTTGTGCCGAATGTCATACGTATCCGTCTCTTCCTTTAACGCTTGTGCTTCGTCCGACTTCAAGAAAGCGGCTGCTTCTTCGACGTGTCCTGTTTTATAGGCAGAGATTGATAACCAGTGACCAAAGAGTGGATCTCCCCGGTAACCGCGACGCTCGAGCAACTTCAACTCTTCATAGGCGATATCGTATCGTCCGATGATCGCAAGCGTTGATGCGACCTTATAACGTGTCTCAAGGTGCACGGAACGGACGTGTTCGAGTTGACGAGAGAGTCGGTGTGCCTCTTCGTCCTGACCCATCTCGTGTAACAAGACGAGCGTGTTACAAAGGGCATGCAAATTCCCCGGATTCCCTTCAAGGACCCGTTCAAGGGAAGCGAATGCCTGATCGTTCTCTCCTAAATAGAACTCGACGATCGCGAGGTTGTTGTAGGCAGGCCAGAACGTCGGGTACTGGGCAATCAGTCTCGTCAACGTCTCCTGTGCCGCGAACAGCATCCCTTTATCGATCTGGCGTTGTGCCTGACCGTGCAAACGAATCAATTCGTCCTCTTCGTCGTCTTCCATCTCTTGTTCGAGATCAATCAGTTCCACGAGTGCGGCCGATGCCTCCGCGTGTTTGCCGTTTGGTGCTTGCTCTAAATATTCCATCGCATGTTGTCGCGCTTCTTCGTAAAGTGAGACGTGTGCGTAGTTATTCGCTAAATAAAAGAGTGCTTCCGTATTTGATGCGTCGAGTGCGCGTACTTGTTTCAAGACATCATTCGCATGATTGATTTCTCCTGTCTCGAATAAGACACGGGCATAACGGAGCAAATAACGGATGTCCGCTGGCTGAAGTGTCGTCGCCTCATCTAAATGATAGACGGCTTCGTCCAGTCGCCCTTCCCGGTGCGCCTTCCGTCCGCGGAAATAAAAAAGTTCCGCTTGGCGCGCTGTTATCGCAAAGGGGTCTGCTTTGTATTTGGTTAATTCCATCATGATTCAAGCCCCCATAAATAGTAAACTGGTTTCGTAGTTGCAGACACAAGAATACCCTATCTCTAGGAGGCATGCAACAGAAAAAAACGCCGGAGTTCATCCCCAGCGTTTCGCATAAATCGATTCCAGTTCTTTGTAATTCTCTAAGCATTTTCGTACAAAAGCATCCGTCTCTGGATTCAATCCCTCAAGACGTGCCACGTCCTTGTCATATGCCTGCCGTAAGCTCGTCGCATAATCGGGAATCTCTCCGTCATATGCATAAACGACTGCGGGCGAAACCGTGATCTTTTCGTGCTTATGCAAGGCGGTCCGGATATGGAAGAGGGGGACATCGACTTGGTTCGGTTGGTGAAGATCCCCTTGAACGGGATGTTTCTCAACAGCCAATACCTCAACGACGAGACCTTGTGGACGTTCGGCGAATAATCTTCCGAAATACTTTCCTGTCTTATACGTAAAGCGGATGTGCGTCATCTTTTTTCCTTCTTCCTTCTCACAGTTTTGTCACATTTCGTGCCGGCGAAGCGGCTGACTTGAGACACGCTCATTCGGCGCAATATCCCGGTGAACGACCGATCCGGCACCGACGACAGCACCATCTCCGATCGTTACGCCCGGTAGGATCGTCACGTTCGCACCGATCAAAACATTACTTCCGATGACAACGTCACCTAAACGATACTCCGTCGTCAAATATTCATGACAGAGAATCGTCGTATTGAAGCCGATGATCGTATTGTCACCAATCGTGATCCGCTCCGGGAACATCGTGTCTGGCATCACCATCAAGGCAAGTGCCGTCTTCTCCCCGATCTTCATCCGAAGACATGTCCGGTAGAGTGCGTTCTTAAAACGTAGCGACGGAGCGAACCGCCCGATCGCGATGATCGTAAAGCACCACATCACTTTAAAGAACGACACCGTACGGTACATGTGCCAGAGTGGATTCGTCGTGCCGACCTGAAACCTATCAGTTCGCCGTGCCATTTTGTTCCTCCAGCCAAGCCGCAAGATGATCCATCGAATCAATGATGACGTCCGGCTCGAGGGCTTCTAAGTACGCGCGACCTTTGATCGCCCAACCGACCGCGACCGTCTTCAGTCCCGCGTTTTTGCCACCAAGAATATCCGTATCATTGTCACCGACCATGATCGTTTCGTCTGCTGTTGATCCAAGCAACTGCATCGCTTTTTCGAACGGCTCGACGGCTGGTTTTTCTTCCGTTACGTCGTCGGCTGCGATGACCGCGTCAAAGAGTGACGTCAATCCGAACAACTCGATACCGCGGAGGGCGACACGACGACTCTTCGACGTCACGACCGCCATCTTGTAGCCTGCTTCATGCAGACGACGTAATCCGTCAAGCACACCTGGATACTCGAGCACGAGCGCGTCATGCATCGCGATGTTGTAGCTACGGTAAAAAGCGACCATCTCTTTCCACTGTTCCGCATTCATCGCTGAAAATGATTTTTCTAGCGTCGGACCGATGAACGGAAGCAGTTCCGCTTCCGTGAACGTCCGATCCGGATAATAGTAACTGAGCGTATGCTCGAAGCTTTTTAAGATCAACGGATTCGTGTCGATCAACGTTCCATCTAAATCAAATAGTAGCGTGCGAATCATCGATTACTTCGCCTCCTTTTTCGAACCGTCCAAGTAACGAACGGCGTTGCGGCGAACGACCATCATGATCACACCGAAGATGATCAAACAGATTGAGACGATTTGCGCCGTCCGGAGTCCATCTCCCATCAATAGACTGTCCGTCCGGAGTCCTTCGATATAGTAGCGTCCGATCGAGTACCACACGAGGTAACCGAGGAAGACATACCCACGGCGTGGATTGAACTTCATCCGCCAGACGATCAACAGAATGACACCGATGATGTTCCAGATGCTTTCATAGAGGAACGTCGGTAAATAGTATGTTCCATCAATGTACATCTGATTAACGATCCAGTTCGGTAAGTGCAGCGTATCTTGTAAGTACGACCATGTCGTCTCGCCACCGTGTGCTTCTTGGTTGAAGAAGTTACCCCAACGTCCGACGGCTTGTCCGAACAAGAGCGACGGTGCCAAGATATCGGCGATTTGCCAGAACGAGATCTTTTTCTTACGCGTATAGATGATGACCGTCAAAATCGCCCCGATGATCGCACCGTGAATCGCGATTCCACCTTGGCGGATGTTGATGATTTGGTCAAGATGTTGACTATAGTAGTTCCACTCGAACGCGACGTAGTAAATCCGGGCACAGATGATACTGATCGGAATCGACCAGATGACGACATCGACCGCGTACTCTTCGTTGAAGCCGATCCGCTTCGACTCGAAGATCGCAATCAGGAGACCAACGACCGCACCGAGTGCGATGACGATGCCGTACCAGTAAATCGGTACAGGACCGAGTTCAATCGCCACGCGGTCAAACGTCGGTTGTACAGAGGCTAAAGTTCCCATCAAAGACCACCATTCCCATCTTCAATTGCTTGCGCGAGACGTCCCGCGAATTCTTCTGCTGTGTTGATGCCCATGTTCTTCAGACGATAGTTCATCGCTGCGACTTCGATGATGACAGCAAGGTTTCGTCCGGGACGAACAGGAATCGTCAGGAACGGAATTTCCGTATCGATGATTTGGAGTGTCTCTTGATCCAGACCGACGCGGTCATAGACTTTCGATTGATCCCAAATCTCGAGGTTACAGACGAGGCTGATCTTCTTATGCGAGCGAACCGCACCTGCACCGAACAACGTCATCACATCGATGATCCCGATTCCACGAATCTCAAGCAGATGTTGAATCAACTTCGGTGCTGTCCCAACGAGAATCCCGTCACCAGTTTGACGAATCTCAACTGAGTCATCTGCCACTAGGCGGTGACCTCGCTTAACGAGTTCGAGTGCCGTTTCCGATTTACCGACACCACTTGCCCCTTTGATGAAGACACCGACACCATAGATATCGACGAGGACACCATGCATCGCTGTCGTTGGCGCAAGTTCCGCTTCGAGGAAGTTCGTGATCTGTGACTCGACCGATGTCGTATGCCCTTTTGTCGTCAACAGTGGCACGTTCGTCTCGTCTGCGGCTTGGATGATCGCTTCCGGTACTTCAAATCCACGTGTGATCAAGATACCAGGTGTTTCATCCGTACAGAGGACATTCGCTCGTTCGCGTTGTTCCTCGTACGTTAAATTATTGAAGAACGTCAATTCTGTTTTTCCGAGAATCTGGAGACGTTCTGCCGGGTAATAGGCATAATAACCGGCAAGCACAAGGCCAGGTCGGCACAAATCAGCCGTCAGAATCGGACGATGTAAGCCCTCTTCTCCCGTGACGATGTGGAGATTGAATTGTTTTACGATTTCAGCTGTTCGCACTTTTGGTTGCACGCTTCGTCAGCCCCTTTCACTTGAAGTATTGTACCATATTTTTATTCGATTCATGGAATTGGATTAGAAGCATGATTTCTTGGGAATGGAATAAAGAGTTAATATTTTGAAGGAGGTTTTGCCGTGATGTCAGGCGGTGGTATCGGATTGATTTTAGTCATTATCTTATTTGCGGTTCTAGCGATTGCTGGTTTCGTCTATCTCATTATCTCACTGATTGATATGTGGAAAGCGTATTCGCGTAACCAAGATCAAACTGCCCTCTTATTCTTCATCATCTCGATCATCGGAATCTTCATCAGTGGTTCATTCATTTCCTACGTCCTCGCGATCATCTTCTATTGGAATCGCGCACGCGGAAAGAGTTGGCTCGGAATCGGTCTGATTCTCGTTTCGATCGTTCTTGCAATCATCGGTGTCATTGCCTTACTCTCGTTCGGTTACGATATGAACAATATCGAGAACATGAACTTCGACGAGCCGATGATGGATCAGGATTACGATTATTGATGTAGGCTACACCCATCCTTTTCAGTGAGGATGGGTGTTTTTGTCTATGCAGCTGACGAAGCCCCGCTCGCGTGACTCCTACAGGAAAAAGCGCGGACATCCGCGCTGTCAGAGACAAACGAGACCCGGCTACTCGTTCCTAGAACGACGTAGCCGCGGCTTGTGTCTCGCCTGA
>NZ_DGYQ01000033.1:0-30236 GCF_002396765.1 Exiguobacterium sp. UBA5002 | reverse complement strand
TGTGTCTCGCCTGAGGAAAGCACGCAAAGCGGATGCGACGTCATAAGAAAAGCGCAACCTCTTTTTCAAGAAGTTGCGCTCGTATGCTTATAACGCTTGTGGGCTGAGGTGAACACCATGCGTGACCGAAATTGTACCTGTCTTCGTATCGGCTTCAACCTCGATTTTTGGTGAGCGACCGCGACCTGATACGAAATGGAGCTTCCGGTTGACGATCTCTTTTTGATCCCGGATTAATTCCATGTCATCGAGGTTGCAGTTGAGACCACCGAAGTTCGTCTCAAGCTCCCCGTACACTTCAGCACCATGCGGCAACATCAAGGCGATGCTTCCAGCAAGCGATGACGCTTTGACCTTCGCGTTTTGCACGGTCTTCAGCTCGCAACGGACGTTTCCGTTCGCCGTTTTCAGTTCTGAACGTTCGAAGACACCTGTCGTGATGATTTGTCCGTTGGCTGTCTTCGCTTTCAAGACTTTCAACTCCGACTCTTCGATTTCGATCGAACCGTTCGCTGTCGATACTTTGACATCCTCACTGAACAGATCACGGACGTTGACTCGACCGTTTGCTGTCATCAGTTGAGCGGATGTCGTATCGAGCGACGTCAACGAAATTTCCCCGTTCAACGTCTGTAAGACGAATGATTCGTAATGACGGCGTGGTACTTTCAGATGGACTGTCGCACGGACACTCTTATCCTTCAAGCGGATTGAGAGTGTGTTCGCTGAGACCGCGTGTTGGACGGCAGCTTGGAGTTGCTCAAGTGCCTGTTCTTCCGTCACCTGTTGGCGGCGGAGTGGACGTCCTGTCACCGTCAATTCGCATTCTTCAAGATCACTCGGTTCGACGACCAAGTTCGCATTGAACAGATCGACGTGAACCGTCTCACCGCTGAACGGGAATTGTTTGACGTAGGTGACGTTCGGACCGGACGCCTGATTAAGCGAAAGATCACTGTCCTTGATCCGGCTGACGAGATTATCGAACGCTGACATGACTTTCGTCGTCAGCGAATCGACGGAATACTGGTCGACCCGGTCATATTGTTCTGGTTCATCGACGTACTTATGTTCACTGGCAGAAGTTGCACGTTCGTCGATCGCTTCGAGCCGCTCGAGTTTATCGAGTGCCTCATCAATCGTTAACTTTCCTTCTTTGACTTGCTCCAATATCAATTGACGCATATCTTGCTTCATGAACCGTTCCCTCCTATTCTTGAACCTCAAACGTGTGTTACATGATACTTTCGTTTAAGTTCCCTTAGTTCCTTCCTACGAATCCTCATCCACAAAAGTTTCACGATTCAATTCGTGCCGCATCGCGTTCAAGGACCGGAGCGAGGTATCGTCCCGTGTAGGATGCTTTAACTTCAGCGATCTGTTCCGGTGTCCCGGCAGCAACGATCGTTCCGCCACCGTCGCCCCCTTCTGGTCCGAGATCAATCAAGTAGTCTGCCGTCTTGATGACATCTAAATTGTGTTCGATGACGAGAACTGTATCACCATTGTCGACGAGACGTTGTAAGACTTTCAGGAGACGCGCGATATCGTGGACGTGGAGTCCTGTCGTCGGCTCATCGAGAATGTAGATCGTCTTCCCAGTCGAGCGCTTATGCAACTCGGACGCGAGTTTAACACGTTGCGCTTCCCCGCCGGACAGTTCCGTCGCGGGTTGACCGAGACGCATGTACGTCAGACCGACGTCAGCGATCGTCTGTAATTTACGCGTGATCTTCGGAATGTTCTCGAAGAAAGCAAGGGCATCTTCAACCGTCATCTCAAGCACGTCGGCAATCGTTTTGCCTTTATATTTCACTTCGAGTGTTTCGCGGTTGTAGCGTTTCCCGTGACAGACTTCACACGGAACATAGACGTCCGGTAAGAAGTGCATCTCGATTTTGATGATTCCGTCACCGCGACACGCTTCACAACGTCCACCCTTGATGTTGAAACTGAAGCGTCCTTTTTTGTAACCACGGAGTTTCGCTTCGTTCGTCGAAGCAAAGACGTCACGGATGTCATCGAAGACACCGGTATACGTTGCTGGGTTCGAACGTGGTGTCCGACCGATCGGCGATTGGTCGATGTCGATGACCTTGTCGATTTGATCCAGACCGGTGATCCCTTTATGAGCACCCGGTTTTTCTTTCGCCCGGTTCATCTCGTGCGCGATCGTCTTATAGAGAATTTCATTGATCAACGTCGATTTCCCGGAGCCCGAGACACCGGTGACGGCGACGAACAGACCAAGCGGAATATCGACATCGACATTCTTCAAGTTGTTTTCCGATGCTTTGTGGATATGGAGCATCCGACCGTCTGGCTCTTTGCGTGTTGATGGAACAGGAATGAACTTCTTCCCGGACAAGTATTGACCAGTCAACGAGTTCGCATCCTGCATCAACTCTTCCGGTTTCCCGGCTGCCGTGACGAATCCACCGTGATCGCCGGCACCAGGTCCGATATCGATCAAGTAGTCGGCTGCCATCATCGTGTCTTCATCGTGTTCGACGACGATCAACGTGTTGCCGAGATCACGCATCGCCTTCAGCGTATTGATCAGACGATCATTATCACGTTGGTGTAACCCGATCGATGGTTCATCGAGAACGTAGAGGACACCCGTTAGACGCGAACCGATTTGTGTCGCAAGACGAATCCGTTGCGCTTCCCCACCGGACAATGTCCCCGCTGCGCGTGAGATCGTCAGGTAATCGAGACCGACGTTCTCAAGGAACGACGCCCGTTCGTGAATCTCACGGACGATCATCCGCGAAATCGTCTTATCCTTCTCACTTAATTTCTCCGGTAGTTCGTCGAAGAACATGACCGCTTGTTTGACAGACATCTTCGTCACTTCACCGATATGGTGGTCAGATACTTTGACGGCGAGCGATTCCCGTTTCAAGCGGTGTCCTTTACACGTCGGACATGCTTTCTTCGCCATGTAGCCTTCCATCTGTTCCCGAATATAATCAGACGACGTCTCCTTGAAACGACGTTGTAAGTTATTGAGGACCCCTTCGAAGTAGAGGTTCGTATTTCGGACCATCCCAAAGTCATTCTCATAACGGAAGTGGATCTCTTCCTTCGTGTTTCCGTTCAAGATCGTTTCGCGATGTTCTTCTGACAATTGTTCGAACGGTGTATCCATATCGATCTTGAAGTGGTCACAGACCGCTTTGAGTAATTGTGGATAATACTGCGAGCTCGTTGGTTCCCACGCCACGATTGCGCCTTCGTTCAATGACTTATCAGGATGCGGCACGACGAGATCAACATCGACCTCAAGCTTCGTTCCGAGACCATCACATGATGTACAAGCACCAAACGGTGAGTTGAACGAGAACATCCGTGGTTCGAGTTCGCCGATTGAGAAGCCACAAATTGGACAAGCATGATGTTCACTGAACAACAATTCGTTGCCGTCCATCGTATCGACGATGACCCGACCATCCGCGAGGCGAAGTGCAGTCTCAAGTGAGTCCGCAAGACGGGCTTCGACATCTGGTCGCACGACGACACGGTCGACGACGACTTCGATCGAGTGTTTCTTGTTTTTCTCAAGCGTGATCTCTTCGGCGAGATCCATCGTCTCTCCGTTGACACGGACGCGGACGAAGCCTTCCTTCTTCAAATCGTCGAGCACCTTGACGTGCGTTCCTTTTCGTCCGGAAACGATTGGCGCGAGGATTTGCAGACGAGTCCGCTCCGGTAACTCCATCACTTGGTCGACCATCTGACTGATTGTCTGGCTCGAAATCTCGATTCCGTGATTCGGACAAATCGGTTTACCAATTCGTGCGTACAATAGACGCAGATAATCATAGATTTCTGTGACCGTTCCGACCGTCGAACGTGGGTTTTTACTAGTCGTCTTCTGGTCGATTGAAATTGCTGGACTCAGCCCTTCGATCGTGTCGACATCCGGTTTATCCATCTGTCCGAGGAACTGACGGGCATAGGCAGATAAACTTTCGACATAACGTCGTTGTCCTTCCGCGTAAATCGTGTCGAAGGCAAGCGATGATTTCCCTGACCCGGACAAGCCCGTCAAGACGACGAGCTGATCGCGAGGGATTTCGACATCGATGTTTTGTAGATTATTGACGCGAGCGCCTTTGATGATAATCTGATTCTTCTTTTCTCCCAACTTAGGCACCTGCTTTCAATTCTAATATGAGGTCGCGGAGCTCAGCAGCTCTTTCGAACTGCATGTCTTTCGCCGCTTGACGCATCTCCTGGTCGAGCTGCTCAAGTAACGTTTCGCGCTCCGGTTTTTTGAGTTTGTTGAACTTCTCGAGTTTTTCGACGGTGTCGTCGCTCTCGATCGTCGTACTGATGACACCACGAACGTCTTTTTTGATCGTCTGCGGTGTGATGCCATGTTCTTCGTTGAACGCCATCTGGATCGCGCGACGACGTTCCGTCTCATCGATCGCCCGTTGCATCGAATCGGTGACTTTATCGGCAAACAAGATGACGTGTCCTTCCGAGTTTCGCGCCGCCCGACCAATCGTTTGAATCAGCGAACGGTCCGACCGGAGGAACCCTTCCTTATCGGCATCAAGAATCGTCACGAGTGAGACTTCCGGAATATCCAGTCCTTCTCGTAACAAGTTGATCCCGACGAGGACATCGTATTTCCCGAGTCGTAAGTCACGGATGATTTCAATCCGTTCCAGCGTCTTGATCTCCGAGTGCATGTAGTTGACCTTGACACCATTCTCTTTCAAGTAATCGGTCAAATCTTCTGCCATCTTCTTCGTCAGTGTCGTCACGAGAACACGTTCGTTCTTCGCGACCCGGTCACGGATGTTATCCATCAAGTAATCGATTTGTCCTGTGATCGGATGGATCTCGATCGTTGGATCAACAAGACCGGTCGGACGGATGATTTGCTCGACCATCTCTTTTGAATGTTCGAGTTCATACGGTCCTGGTGTCGCCGAGATATAAATCGCCTGACTGACTTTTTCCTCAAACTCCTCGAACCGTAACGGACGGTTGTCTTTTGCCGACGGAAGACGGAAACCGTGATCGACGAGGACTTGTTTCCGTGCCTGGTCCCCGTTATACATCCCGCGAATTTGTGGCAATGTGACGTGTGACTCATCGGCAACGAGTAAAAAGTCCTTCGGGAAGTAATCGAGCAATGTATACGGTGTTGCCCCTTCCGGCATCAAGTTCAAGTGACGCGAGTAGTTCTCGATTCCGGAACAATAGCCCATCTCCCGCATCATCTCAAGATCGTAGTTCGTCCGTTGTTCGAGCCGTTGCGCTTCAAGCAACTGATTGTCTTCACGTAACTTCGCAAGCTGCTCTTCCAGTTCCTTCTCGATGTTCGCGATCGCTTTCTGTAGACGGGTATCCCCCGTCACGAAGTGGGACGCCGGGAAGATCGAGATGTGCTCGCGGTCCGCGACGATCTCACCTGTCAGCGGATCCATGTCACGGATCCGTTCAATCTCGTCACCCAAGAACTCGACCCGGACACACTGTTCGTCGCGTGACGCCGGGAAGATTTCGACGACGTCTCCGCGGACGCGGAACCGTCCGCGCTGGAAGTCGATGTCGTTACGCTCATACTGAATGTCGATTAGACGACGAAGCATCTCGTTTCGCCCCATCTCATTGCCGACACGCAGTGACAAAACGTGGTTGTTGTACTCTTCCGGGTTACCGAGACCATAGATACACGAAACGGACGCGACGATCAAGACGTCCTCCCGTTCGAACAAGGCGGACGTTGCCGAGTGACGCAACTTATCGATCTCATCGTTGATTGAAGAGTCCTTCTCAATGAACGTATCCGTCGATGGGACGTACGCTTCCGGTTGGTAATAATCATAAAAACTAACGAAGTATTCGACCGCATTGTTTGGGAAGAATTCCTTGAACTCCGAGTAGAGTTGTCCCGCTAGTGTTTTGTTGTGGGCAAGGACGAGCGTCGGTTTCTTGATTTCCTTGATGACGTTCGAGACCGTGAACGTCTTCCCGGTACCGGTCGCCCCAAGCAACGTCTGATGTCGTTCGCCTTGTTTTAGCCCAGTCACCAATTTTTCGATTGCCGTCGGCTGATCACCACCTGGTTCAAATGGTGAAACGAGTTCAAAATCCATCGTTTGCTTCCCCCTCATCACGTTAAAAAATCTATTTTTATTGTACCACTTTACGAACAAACATTCGATTATGAAGTGCTCCTTTTAGGAAGTTACCCTTTTTTTCGAAAATGCAAAAGTTTCTTTTTGCTTCGAGTATTGATCCTCGATTTTTCTGCCGACAAAAAAATCCCCGTCACGGCTGTTACGTGACAGGGATGTACTCGTTAATGCAAGGACCGCACTTTAGTGCGACCATGGACCGGCTCGTTGACGAACAGAATACCAAGCTCATGATGATCTTGTTCATAGAAGGCACGTTGCGCAAACCGGATGTCGCCGTTATGGTTCATGACTTCAAGACGTAGATACGGTTTGTGTTTTTGGATGGCCTCGTAGAACGATGTTTCCGAATCGACCTTCTCACCATTGACTTTATAAATCGCTTCACCTGGAATCAAGCCCATCTCGGCAGCTGGTTTATCAGGTAGCGTTCCGAGAATGACGGCACCACGCGTTCCATTGAGGAACAATGGGGTCTGTGCCCGGTTCAAGCGTTTGACCCGCTGATGCAATAGAATATGCAGAACGAGCAACAAGACGATCCCGTACAGCCATTCAGCTTGTCCGGTGACGTATGCAAGAACCGTCAATAGAATCGCGACGAGACTCGTAATCAAACGTCCTTGAACGAGCGGACGCATCAATTCTTTCGGCAACTTACCCGTAAAGAGGAAGCTGAAGCCGATCGGTAACCAGAGAACGATCGGAACGAGCTCTGGGAAGCTATAACGTGGCCACCAGGCTTCAAGCACGTCGCCCGGAACAAAGACGAGCAAAGGCAATAGCCAAAGTTTATTCGCTGACAGCCCACCGATGAAGCGACCACGCTTCGAAACGACGAGTGACGGTGACAGGCGTCGCTTTCCGCGCCACCAGACGAGGAGACATTCCGCGACGAGCGTTAACGTCGCAAGCAATAAAATCATTTTCGGCTCAACCGTTCGAACCGGATCAAGACGTGAATCCATTAGGAACCAGCCAGCAAGTCCAAGCAAGACGATCGGCCAGAGTGGCAGGTTCAAACGAACGACACCAATCAACAGCAAGACGCTCGAAAGTCCAAGCAACAGTAGAGCGTACTGCGGTGTCACTGTCAATCCGAGCCATCCGCTGACGATGGACAAGACGAGACCGACGAGTAGACCTGGTAAAAGTGTTTCGAGGACATCGCTTCGTTTACCGTGTGTCCGGGAGCGAAACAGTCCGCGTTCCCGTTTGACACGCCGGATGCCGATGACCCAACTGACAAGGAGTGCTAACCACAAGGTCGGACTGGCGATGAGACTAATCGCGGTCCAACCAATTTCATCGAGTAATTCCACGCGCATTCAGACCTCTTTCCATTCCTTATTATTGTGCAGCGACCTCGAGTGCTTTTTTCCGCTGGACGTCATTTTTGTCGTCCTGGAGTTTCTTCAGGAGACGCGTCTCCATCTCACCCGCTGTCTGCTGATCGATTTTTCCAGTGACGTCAAGTTTCGCATCCTTTTGCAAGGCTTCGACAGCTTGTTTCATCGTGTCACCGAAATAGCCGTCCTGTCCTTTTGGCTCGTAACCGATCGCTTCGAGGACGAGGTGGGCATTCTCGACTGATTTTCCGTAATCGCCGACTGCAAGTGACTTCTGATCAGTCAGGATCTTCGTAACGTTGAAGTATGCTGGTTGCTTGACTTCGATCGTTGGCTCGACCCCTTTTTTGTGAATCCAGTTGCCGTCCGGCGTCAGCCATTTGTTCGTCGTCAACTTCAAATCACTACCGTCCTTTAAATCATACGCACTTTGGACGATGCCTTTACCGAACGATTTCGTACCGACGACTTCGGCGCCGGCACCTTCCTTCAGACCGGCTGCCAGAATCTCGGACGCAGAAGCGGATCCGCCGTCTTCGAGCACGACGATGTTATATGGTTTCTTCTCGTCTGCCTTCCCGAATTCCTGCTGGCGCTCGCCTTTATTGTTCTCGACTTGATAAATCGGCACGTCTTTCGGAATGAACGGAGCGATCATTTTCGAGACAGCCGTCAAAAGACCACCCGGATTTCCGCGCACATCGATGACGAGTCCATCAATGTTCTGACTCTCGAGTTTCGTCAACCCCTTCTCGAACTCTTCTGCTGTCGGTTCCGAGAACTGTGTTACTTGTAAGACACCAATCTTCTTGCCGTTGACATTCTCCGTTGACGTATAGACCGTCTCGATTGGAATCGTATCGCGTTTAATCGTGATCTCCATCGCGTCTTGTCCGCTACGCTGAATCGTCAGGACGACATTCGTTCCTTTTTCACCACGAATTTTTTTAACGGCTTGATCCGTCTTTTGACCTTTTGTCGACTTACCATCGATTTCTAGGATGACGTCGCCTGGTTTGATACCAGCTTTTTCAGCAGGTGATCCTTTGATCGGCGAGACGATGACGATCGACTCACCTTTTTGTTCAAGCGTCGCACCGATCCCTTCAAACGAAGACGACAGATTCGTATTAAACGATGCCGTTTCCGACTCATCCATATAAACGGAATATGGATCGTTAAGCACTTCTGTCATGCCAGATAACGCACCATCGAGTAACTCTTTATCTGTCACGTCTTTTAGATAATTTTGTTCGATCATCTGCCGGACCTGGTCGATTTTTTTCCAATCACCCGTCGCATTCGCCGACGACGATGACGTCGAGACAGAATCCGTTCCGCCAGCCGCTAGCATCCCGACGGCGCCTGCCCCTAAACCAAGCCCGAAGGTACTGACCGCGATGACTGCTGTTGTAGATTTTTTCACGCTTGATTCCCCACTTCCGTTAAAAAACGCAGTATTTTTTTCAGTATAGCAAAAAAAGATAGGTTACCCTATCTTTTCGGTATTCTATGGGATGTCAAAAGATGTACGGTGCCGGGTCTACTGCATTCGGTTGTCCGACCGCCCACTCTCCCTTATGCAATTCGAAATGCAGATGCGGTCCTGTCGACCAGCCGGTTGAACCAAGCGTCCCGACCGTTTGACCGGGCATGACCGTTTGCCCCGCCGACACACTAATTGAGTCAAGATGCGCATAGACGGTCGTATAGACCTGTCCATCGATCAAATGCGTCACCATGACGACATTCCCGTAACCTGTTGCACTACCAGCACGGAGGACGATCCCACCAGCTGCCGCATGAATCGGGGTTCCTTTCGCATTGACGAGATCGATGCCCGTATGCAACTCCGGTTTCCCTGTCAATGGATTGTTCCGCGGACCAAATGGTGACGACACATAACCTTTGACTGGTAAATGGAATGGTCGACTGACGTCGACATCAACACTCGTATCCGGTGTTGCACTTGGCGTCTCAGTCTCAGGAACCGACGTCTCTGTTTTGGGTGTCTCTGCTTTCGGTGCTTCTCCTTGTTTCTTTTCCTGCGCCGCTTCCTCTCGTGCAGCTTCAGCAGCTTCTGCCGCTTCCGCTTGACGTTTTGCTTCTGCTGCCCGCGCCACTTCTTCCGCTTTCCGTTTCGCTTCTTCTTTTGCTTTCCGTTCGGCTTCTTGCAGGGCAATCAATTCGTTTTGAATCAGACGGCGCTGATCCGCGAGAATTTCTGCTTCCTCGGCTTTAGAGAACTGCTCTTGTTGCAGTTCCTTGACCTTCGTGTTCAACTGGACGACGAGCTTTCGCTTGAGCTCAGATTCCGCAATGATTCGTGTCTGGAGCACGAGCAACTTCCGTTGTTCCCGTTTCATGCTTTCAAGCAATAGTGCTTGTTCCGAGCGCTGTTCGCTCAGTTGTTTGACGTTCCCCTTGTAAGCTTGTAAGACATGATCATCTTGTTTGATGATCTCACTGACCGTACTGAAGCGCGAAATCAAATCACCAAAGTCTTTTGCGTCGAGCAAGACCTCGATGTATTTGACGTCTCCTTTTTGTTGGACGGCACGCAATCGGCTTCCAAGCAATTCTTCTTGTTGATGCAGTTCCTTGAGCGTCTCGGAAATCGCTGCTTCCGTCAGACGCAATTGTTCTTTAGATGCAGCAACAGCCGCTTGTTGATCGGCTATCTTAAGCGCTAAATCATCCAAACGGCTGTTGACTTCATTCAGTTGCGCACGGGCTTCCTTACGCTCCTGTTTCGTCAAGATCAACTTCTCTGATGTCTGATTCTGTGATCGTTCCGTCTCTTTCAGACGGCTTTCGACCTCCTGTTGTTCCTTCAGCAAATCTTCTTTCGACGTGGCATCAACGGACACACTAGTTCCAATCAAAGCTAAGCTCAGGACGGCAGAATAGAATCGGACTTTCATGAGAAGCATCTCTCCTCTATTTTATTTTTGGGTAACTGATTTAAATCTTCAAGAAACGACCGAGTGATGTCGTTGATCCCCATACACCGATGAATGCACCGAGTCCGAGCAGGATCAAGACGACTTGTGCCGACAGTTCACCTGGCGGAATCAGCGAGAAGATTCCCGCATTCACAGTGGTCAGTTGAGGTTGGATCGCATTGTAGGAGACTTCGTAACCGAAGTAGACGACGACGATCGGGATGATGGCACCTAATATGCCCATCAATAATCCTTCGACGAAGAACGGTGCACGGATGAATCCGTTTTTCGCTCCGACGAGGCGCATGATCTCGATTTCCCGGCGACGGGAGAAGATCGTGACTTTGATTGTGTTCGAAATGAGGAACATTGCCATGAATGTCAAGCCGACGATCAGGATGATTCCACCGATCCGAACTCCTTCAAGGAAGTTAAACATCTTTTTAACATAGTCCTTACCATATTCGACACTATCTACATTTTCCATTTTTTTGATGGAATTTGCAAGTGTTTCTGTCTCTTTTGGTGAGGTAGCTTTGACGATATATCGGTCGTGAAGTGGATTATCCTTTTCAACCGACTGATAGGCTTGTGAGCCTTCGCCAAGTTGCTCCTTGAAGCGGTCCAGTTCTTCTTCTTTCGAACTATAACGAACAGAGTTGACACCCGGCATCTGCTTGAGGGAGTCACCCACTGCATCAATCTTCGACTGGTCTGCTTCTCGTTCGACGAACACTTGAATTTCAACGTCTTTTTCGACGTTATCGGAAATCTTGTTGACGTTGAACATGAGCATTGCGAATATTCCTACGAGAAGTAAAGTGACGGTAACAGCACTGACAGAAGCGAATGTCATCCAGCCGTTCCGGACGAGACCTTTTGCCCCTTCCCGTAAATGACGGAATCCATTAAACTTCATAGCCGTACATTCCTTTCTCTTCGTCTCGGACGATTTTTCCTCCGTCGATCGCTAAGACACGATGACGCATCTTGTTAACGATGTCTCGGTTGTGTGTCGCCATTACGACCGTTGTCCCACGGCGATAAATCTCTTCGAATACTTCCATGATCTCCCATGCTGTATCCGGGTCCAGGTTCCCAGTCGGCTCATCGGCGATGACGAGTGACGGACGGTTGACGATGGCTCTCGCGATCGAGATCCGTTGTTGTTCGCCCCCAGATAATTCGTCCGGATAGTTACGCTCTTTATGTTTGAGCTTTACGAGATCGAGGACCTCGAGGACTTTCTTCCGAATTTGTGATTTGTCTTCTCCTACGACTTCTAGCGCGAAGGCGACATTTTCATAAACCGTCAATGACGGGAGTAGTTTGAAATCTTGGAAGATGACGCCGATTTGGCGACGAAGTTCGGGGATTTGACGATTCTTCAGCTTACCGACTTCGATTCCTTTAAATAAAAATGAACCGCTCGTTGGTTTCTCTTCGCGGTACATCATTTTCATGAATGTTGATTTACCCGCACCCGACGGACCGACGATATAGACGAATTCGCCTTGATTGATCGTCAAATCGACCTCACGGAGTGCCGTGACGCCGTTCGGATAAATCTTACTGATTCGTTGCATCTTGATCACGTACTTCACATCCTTACTTATTTACTGATGCTGAATGGATAGGTCCAAAAACCTACCGACCACCATTATAACAGGGACAAAATTGAACGCACATTACAATCAAATGTCATTTCAGGCGATTATACCACAAAAAAGAGGCACGAATGACGAACACATGTCGTGTGTGTCATCTCGTACCCCATCATATCCCATAATTACTTTTTCTCCGCGAGCCAGTCAGCAACGGCAACGATTTCTTCATCCTCTTTGAGGATTCCAGCAGGCATTTGCCCTTTCCCGTTTTTGATGATTTCCTGGATTTCTTCTGAAGAATACTTCGAGCCGACCTTCGTCAGGTTCGGTCCGACATTTCCTTCAAGGTTGTTCCCGTGACACGATGCACAGTTGTTCGCGAAGATTTTTTCCGCATCGACGGCTGTTTCCGTCTTCGACGAATCATCGTTCATCGTCGATTCTTCCTTCGTGCTTGACGAATCACTAGAGCTTGAATCGTCACTACCGCCACACGCTGCGAGCGCAAGCGTCGTCCCTAACCCTAACGCGAGTAACAAGTTTTTCAGCTTCATCCGGATATCCCCCTCTGTAAGTATCTACATAAACACTTCTGACCTAGTTAGAGTATAACCGTTATCCGGAAGAGTTAAGCATGATTTCACAAAAACTTCACGAGTTCGGAACAATTACGGCACATTGCGGTAGCGTTTATCATCCGTGAAGCCGAGACCGAGTACTTCATGGGCTTCACTGACGACGAGGAACGCTGACGGATCAATGTGTTTGACGATCTCTTTAAGCGTTGTGATCTCCCCTTGACGGACGACGACCATCAGCATTGGTTTGCGTGTCCGCGTGAACGCTCCCGCTGCCTCGATCTCCGTCGCCCCGCGATCGAGCGTCTCGAAGATCTCCTTCACTAACGCTTCCCGTTGATCGGAAATGATATAGGCAAGTTTGTCGTTCGTGATTCCGAGCTGGACGACGTCGATCATCTTGATCGTGATGAACAAAGCGACGAGTGCATACAGCCCAATCTCCAGCGAGAAGATTGTCGCCGCACTGATGACGATCGTGCCGTCAAGCAAGGCGATACACAGATGAAGTGGCAATTTCGTGAAACGATGCAGGATTTGCGCAATCAAATCCATTCCTCCGGTCGACGCTCGCCCCCGGAAGATCAGACCGAGTCCAATCCCGACCCCGGCACCACCGAAGATTGCAGCAAGCATCGGATTCATCGTCGCAGCCGGAACATCGAACCGCTCATATACGAGGATGACGACCGGTAAGAAGATCGACCCGACGAGTGATTTGACCCCAAAGCCCATCCCGAGGATCATCCAACCGATCGCAAGCAAGACGACGTTCGCGACGAGTTGGAACAATCCTGGCGAGATTCCGAACAAATCGTTCAAGACGATCGATAAGCCACTGACCCCTCCCGAGGCGAGTTGGTTCGGTGATAAAAATAAACTAAAGGCACTTGCGACGAACAAGGACCCGATTAACAAATACGCATAATCGCGCACGACTTCCTGACGTGTCGATGTCATGACATTCCATTTCCCCTTATCAATTGATTCTCGTGTTTCATTTTAGCGGAAAAGTCAGACAACGACTAGACAGGCGGAACAACTCACAGTGTTCCCTTTATACCGCACTAAAGGGTGGACTGTAGCGAACGATACCGCTAACGCCACGTAATCCATTCCGTTCGAGTGCAAGAACGAGAAAGACCTCCGGCGGAACGGGGAACGGCGGCTTGATACCGTAGTCAATCGCCCGTCCAAAGCCGAACTGTGGATAATAGCTGTCGTGACCGAGGACGACGATGTGTGATTCCCCGGCGTCACGCGCATCCTCGATCACTTGACGGATTAATTCAGAGCCGATACCCTTTCGCTGCCAAGCGGGCAGGACACCGACCGGCGCTAAGGCAAGCGATGGGATGTCATCGATATGGATCCGGCTCAACAGGACATGACCAACGATTTCTCCTTTATCAGTCACGGCGACGCGACCGAAGACTGGTTGCGCGGCTTCCTCCTCGCGTAACGCATCAACGAGATTCGCTTCGTTTGGTTGTTCGAATGCCGCTTCATGGACGAGCCGGATTCCCGTTGCGTCCTTGAAGCCTTCTTTACGAATAATCATTAGCTGTTGCTCCCTTCGAGTGGTTTCGTTGCGAAAAGCGTGAACTCGGACGGGATATTCTCACCGTTCCAGCCACGATGCTCGTCGAACCGTTCTAATGTGAAACGTGTCGCGATGACGCCGTTTAAGATCTCGCTCAGCGTAAAATAACGGACGGAGACGTCCGGAAAATCGGTTTGTTCCGAGTCCGTAAAGTGCGTCTTGTACGCCAAATCACCCGCTTGTAACGCTTGATCGAAATAACACGGTCGATACGTCAAATCCGCATCAATCCAGCGTCCGACCGGGTGAAAATCACTAAGGATCAGCTGTCCGCCAGGCCGCAAGATCGTAAACAGAATCTGCAGAAAACGCTCGAGATCCGCAAAATAATGCAAAATGCCACCTTCTAAGTAGAGGAGGTCAAACGTATCGCGATATCGTTCAAGGTCAATCGCGTAGAGATCGCCGACGACATAGTGGATTGATGTCTCAGCATAGTGCGCTAGTTCAAGCGCATACTTGGCATTCTCCTCTGAGATATCAAACACCGTGACGTCCGCCCCGAGTAACGCTAACGGCACCGCCTTGCGTCCGTTCGAACCACAGATGTTCGCGATCGTCTTCCCGGCGACGTCTTCGAAATGACGACGATGTTTCTTCAAACATGCGGCTGGATCTTGTTTGATGATCGCAGCATATTCCGCAGGTGTTCCGTCGCGTTTCTCCCAAAATTCATACGCCCGGTACTCCCACGCTTGTTTGTTGATCCGACTTTGCTCCTGCATCACTGTTCCCCCTTTGACGGTCAAAAAACCAGTCGAACATCGTCCGACTGGTTGATTGTCTTACATATTCATCAGACGGAGGTACGCATCGATGAAGCCCATGATGTCACCATCCATTGCTCCTTGCGTGTTCCCGACTTCATAGTTCGTCCGGTGATCCTTGACCATGCTGTATGGGTGGAAGACGTACGAACGAATTTGGCTACCCCATGCGATATCCGATTTTTCACCACGGATCTCGTCGAGTTTCTTTTGTTGCTCTTCGATTTCGCGTTGGTAGAGTTTTGCTTTCAACATCTTCATCGCCGCTTCACGGTTTTTGATCTGCGACCGTTCTTGTTGACATGAGACGACGACGCCTGTCGGAACGTGGGTGATCCGGACAGCCGAGTCTGTCGTATTGATGTGCTGACCACCGGCACCAGAGGCACGGTACGTATCGATCCGTAAATCTTCCGTCCGGACTTCGATGTCGATGTCATCGTTGAATTCCGGCATGACGTCACACGAGACGAACGATGTATGACGGCGACCTGACGAGTCAAACGGTGAGATCCGGACTAAACGATGGATCCCTTTTTCGGCTTTTAAGTATCCATAGGCATTGTGCCCTTGAATACGGAGCGTGACCGATTTAACACCTGCTTCATCACCCGGTTGGTAGTCCATCGTTTCGACTTTCCAGCCTTGTTTGTCGCAGAAACGTTGGTACATCCGCAACAGCATCGATGCCCAGTCTTGCGACTCGGTACCACCCGCACCTGGGTGTAACTCGAGGATCGCGTTGTTTGCGTCATATTCGCCGTTCAAGAGGATTTGGAGTTCGAAGTCTTCGAACTTCTTCTTGAGGTCGCCAAGTTCTGACTCGAGCTCTTCTTGAAGATCCGCATCCGGCTCTTCCTTGATCAATTCGTACGTCAAAGCGACGTTCTCGTGACCTGCTTCGAGTTCTTTGTATTTGTCGACCATCGCTTTTAAGCCGTTCGACTCATCAATGACTTTTTGTGCCGATTCCTGGTTGTTCCAGAAGTCTGGGTACGTCATCTCGTTTTCAAGTTCTTCGATCCGGGCAATCTTCGACTCGAGGTCGAGTGATGCCTTATATTCGTCGAGTTTCTTTTCCATCCACTCGGCGGTGTTGCGAATTTCTGCTAATTCCATGTGTTCCACCTTCTCTTTCCGTGAAAAGAGGCAGGAATCTCCTGCCTCTCTTTCAGTCGATTCATCACTTATGCCTGACGGCCGTGACAGTTCTTATATTTCTTACCGGATCCACACCAGCACGGATCGTTGCGTCCGATTTGATCGTTTGGATTTTTCCGGACCGGCTTTTTCTTGACCGCTTTATCTTCCTTACCCGAAACGGCGACTTCGTCTTGGACGACTTTTTCACGTTTGAGGTTTGGATCGAGATCTGCCCGAAGGACGAATTGTGTCACTTCTTCAGCGATTGCAGCGTTCATCGCATCAAACATCATCGAACCTTCCGATTGGTATTCACGGAGCGGATCGTTTTGACCGTATGCCCGGAGGTGAATCCCTTCACGGAGTTGATCCATTTGATCGATATGGTTCATCCAGTGTTGGTCAACGGCACGAAGAACGATGACTTTTTCGAACTCATCGAATGCTTCGGCTGGTACTTCTGACCGTTTGTGCTCGTAGTGTGCGAATGTCCGCTCTTTAAGCAACTCGATGATCTCTTCGCGTTCTTTTCCGAAGAGGTCGCTTTCCGTGACCTTCTCTTCGATCGCAAGCGTCTGGTTCGCCCACTCCGCAAGCGCACCGATGCTCCACTCTTCCGGAACGAACTCGACCGGCGTGTACTGATGGACGCCTGCTTCGATCGTCTGCTCGATCATCGGACGGACGATATCTGACACGGAACCCGCATCGAGAATCGCTGCCCGGTCCGCGTACATGACTTTCCGTTGATCCGCCATGACGTTATCGTAGCCGAGGACTTGTTTCCGCGCATCAAAGTTGTTGCCTTCGACGCGTTTTTGAGCCGATTCAACGGCACGAGACACCATCCGGCTCTCGATTGGTTGTGAATCATCCATTCCGAGACGGTCCATCATCGACTGCAACGAATCAGAACCGAAACGACGCATCAATTCATCTTCAAGTGAGAGATAGAATTGTGATGCCCCTGGATCCCCTTGACGACCGGCACGACCACGGAGCTGGTTATCGATCCGGCGTGATTCGTGACGTTCTGTCCCGAGGATATAGAGACCACCTTTTTCTAAGACACCTTGACCGAGCTTGATGTCGGTACCACGACCAGCCATGTTCGTTGCAATCGTGACCGAGTTCGCTTGACCAGCGTTCTCAATGATTTCCGCTTCACGTGCGTGGTTCTTCGCGTTCAAGACTTCGTGACGGATGCCACGTTTTTTGAGGATGTTACTGAGCAACTCTGACGTCTCGACGGCAACCGTACCGACGAGGACTGGTTGTCCTTCACGGTGGGCACGTTCGATTTCGTCTGCGACAGCAGCAAACTTCCCGTTCATCGTCTTGAAGATCAAGTCCGGCATATCGTTTCGGACGACCGGTTTGTTCGTCGGCACCGGTACGACGTGCATGTTGTAGATGTTACGGAACTCTTCTTCCTCCGTCTTCGCTGTACCGGTCATTCCGGCAAGCTTCGTATACATCCGGAAGAAGTTTTGGTACGTGATCGTCGCAAGGGTCATGGATTCGCGTTGAATCTCGACGCCTTCCTTCGCTTCGATCGCTTGGTGCAGACCTTCCGAATAACGACGACCTTCCATGACACGACCTGTGAATTGGTCGATGATCATGACTTCGTCTTCGCGAACCATATAGTCGACGTCGCGATGCATGACAGCGTTCGCCCGCAGTGCGAGGCTTAAGTGATGGTTGAGCGCGACGTGTTCGAGACCAAACAAGTTATCAATACCGAAGTATTTTTCAGCACGGTCGATTCCTTGCTCCGTCAACAGAACACTCTTCGTCTTGATGTCGACCGTGTAGTCTTCATCTGCCTTCATGATTTTCGCGAACGCATCGGCTTGCGAATAGAGCGCTGTCGATTTTTCGGCCGATCCTGAGATGATGAGCGGAGTCCGCGCTTCATCGACGAGAATCGAGTCGACTTCATCGACGACGGCATAACTGAGTGGACGTTGAACGCGGTCTTCTTTATAGAGGACCATGTTGTCACGCAAGTAATCGAAACCGAACTCGTTGTTCGTTCCGTACGTGATGTCACAGCTGTATGCTGCTTGTTTTTCTTGACGCGACATGCTAGAGAGGTTCAAGCCGACCGAGAGACCAAGTGCTGCATAAAGCGGCTCCATGATGTCACGGTCACGTTTTGCGAGATATTCGTTGACGGTAACGACGTGAACGCCGTTGCCAGCGAGGGCATTCAAATACACAGGTAGTGTTGCAACGAGCGTTTTACCTTCCCCGGTCTTCATTTCAGCGATGTCCCCGTTGTGCAGGACATATCCACCGATCAACTGAACGCGGTAGTGGCGCATGCCGAGAACGCGTGTCGAAACTTCGCGACAGACCGCGAAAGCTTCCGGTAAAATATCATCTAAGTCTTCTCCGTTAGCGAGACGCTCACGGAATTCAACGACTTTTCCTTCGAGTTCTTGATCCGATAACGCACCGATTTGTGCCTCGAATGCTTCCACAGCGTCTGCTGCTTTTTCGGCTTTCTTCAGGACACGTTTCGTTGGTGCAAATAATTCTTTTAGAAAATTAGCCATGCCTTACAGTCCCCTTACTTCGAACGATTCTTTGAACGAACAGAATTCCGAGATTTTTCCTTTATTCAGTGTACCGAATACGACGTCAAATTTCAACAAGCGGACCGAGTAGCGGTCTCGGTCTTTCGTCATAGAGCAAACGTACCTTGTTTAAAAATAGTTTTCCATCATATCAAAAAGGGACTCGCCCGTAAGAGCGAGTCCCTGTTGCATTCATTATTCTGGTTCAATCAAACCGTAACGACCATCCTTACGACGGTAGACGACGTTCGTGTTGCCCGTTTCTGCGTCTGAGAAGACGAAGAATGCGTGTCCGAGCATGTCCATCTGAAGAATCGCTTCTTCCGTGTCCATTGGTTTGAGTGTGAAACGCTTCGTCCGAACGAGTT
Source organism: Exiguobacterium sp. UBA5002 (assembly GCF_002396765.1). Taxonomy (NCBI): domain Bacteria; kingdom Bacillati; phylum Bacillota; class Bacilli; order Caryophanales; genus Exiguobacterium; species Exiguobacterium sp. UBA5002. The sequence goes on along the minus strand of NZ_DGYQ01000033.1, from coordinate 11,127 downwards.
CGAGTTCTGCCTCGTCCTCTTCATAGACTGGCGCTTCCGCTTCCGGTCCTTCGAGCGTTTTGAAGTACTCTCCGATGCCGCCTTCTTTAGCGCGTCCTCTCCGGTTCAACTTCGTTTTGTGTTTCCGGATCTGACGTTCGAGCTTATCGACGACGAGGTCGATTGCTGCATACATATCGCCATTGATATCCTCTGCACGGAGCAAGAGGTTTGGCATTGGAATCGTCACTTCGACTTTTTGCTTCTCATTGTTGACTTTGAGATTGACATAAGCCGTTTGCGCTTCCGTAGGAGTTGTAAAATAACGAGTTAACTTTTCAAGCTTTTTCTCGACGTAATCCTTGAGAGCATCTGTGACGTCCAAGTTTTCACCGCGAATGTTATAGATCATGTAAACTCCTCCTTAAGTAACCGGTTGAACCTATGAATTCGAGATGATCCAGTCGTTTCCTTCTGAATATTCGAAATTCTTTGGTTCGTTTTTATTATAGCACGATAAGTGAAGGAAGACCATGAAAACGATGACATTCTCATGAACGTTCACTTCGATTCTTAGCGTACGATAATATTGAAGCATGTTGATGTTAACGTATATACCCGTTTCAAATGGATTCAAAACAAAAACCGCTTTTAGGCGGATGGCCTAAAAACGGTGGCGGCTGCTATTGGATTAGATCTTTGAAACGTTCGCAGCTTGTGGACCACGATCGCCTTCAACGATTTCAAATTCCACTTCTTCGCCTTCTTCAAGTGATTTGTAGCCATCGACTTGAATCGCTGAGAAGTGTACGAAGACGTCTTTCGCGTCAGACGTTTCGATGAATCCATAACCCTTTTCAGCATTAAACCATTTGACTTTACCTTGTTCCATTCGAATTCACGTTCCCTTCGCAAACCAGAGTACGAGAGCAAGCTCTCACGAATTAGTCTATCAAAAGAAGGAATTATTGACAATTAAAAATTCTGATTATTTAGAAACCATTACCACGTAATTATCAATTTCCACCAAGACATTGTTCTATATTTCAAAAAATTACATTGTCATTACATTTGTAATATTGTATTATATCGTTAGTAATTACCTGTTTTATCCATTGTCCCATTTGAGGAGGATGTAGTCGACATGCGACCATTCCATAATGATGAAAAGTATCGAATCACGAAGCGGACCGTAGCGATCTTACCTTGCTACGACATGATGAAGCAGTCCATCATCGTGCTAGAAGATGGTTCTACCATCATGACGCCACTTCGACCGTATCAACTGTTGCAATTATCGTGCAGGCAGTACAATAGTTCTATTGAGGAACGGATCGTCACCGCAAAACGTGTCGCATCCGTGAAAGGAAAAGTCCCGATTGTCATCGAACCGTCACTCGGCCTCGTCTTTTTCCCTACCAAATCACCGAAACGTGATGATTGCGAATGGTACGCTTGGAGTCATATGATTGATGTCCTCGAAGAGGATGGACAGACTAAGCTGAAGACCCGCAATGGCATGATCCTTCCCGTGAACGCCTCTCCTTACATCGTCCGCAACCAAATGAAAGCAACAGGTGAGCTTATGGCTCGCTATCAACAATTGAACGCGATGACATTAGAGGAACGCTTTAATGCAATCAAATCTTGAAAAAACGAAGGTTGGGCGATATTTTCGCTCAACCCTTTTTCGTTTCTGCCGATATATAATAAGATGATGTATTTTGAAAAAAGGAGGACGTTTGATGAATATCCAGTTGAATCCAGCTCGTTCGACGGTACCTGCCGGACAAACCGTGCTTTCGGAGACGAAGACATATAAAGGAACCGTCTTGGAACAAACAGGACCGCATACGGCGCTCGTTCAAGTCGGACGGGATAAAATCGAGATGACATTCACTGGAGATGTTCCGACAGGTGATTTCCAGTTTAAAGTGAAAGGTCAAACGGCAGAAGGTTATCTGATCGAACAGCTACCGGCCGTCTCAGGACCTGACGCTGAAACACCGTCCGCCGTCTCGATTCCGTCAAACGTCGATCCTGCTTTACTCGAAGGCGTGCCGGCAGAACTGAAACCGGCTGTCGCAAAACTTCTTGCGAGCGGTCAGTTGCCTCAAACACCGGAAGTCGTCGCCCAACTGGTCACGGCCCTTCAAGGCAGCTACAAGGATCTTGTCCTTGAACTCGTCTCGCGTCCTGACAATTCCCTTCCACCGGAAGCGGAACTATTGATCGATAGTCTGTTAGCGACGACAGAAGAATTCGTCGATGTCCTTCCGGAACGCGACGCCTTACGCGACCAACCGACATTCGAAAAAGCCGTTGCGCTTGACGTCGCACGTGTCACCTTACCAACGCAGCGTGATATCGAGACCGCGACACCGCTGCACATGCGTCAGTACATTGAACATTTGCCAGCGAAGGAACGCCCCGCACTCATTACGGCGCTTGAGCAAGGAGACGTCGAAACGGTCCGTAAACAACTGACACCTCACTTCCCGCAAGCTCCACTTGAGCCGAAGACGAGTGTCCGTGAACAATTGATCGGTCTGACGGCACGTGCCGCAAGTCCGGTCGAGCAAGCCACTCCGATACGGTCGGCTCTGACGCTCGTCCGGGAGGTGACGCCTCGCTTAGCGGAAGTGACGAGCGACTTCAAGAGCCAACAGCGAACGATTGTGTCACAACTGCGACAAATCGAACCACTCGTCGAGTCCCGCCCGGTGCAAATGGTCGCTGTCATCGAAAGTACAGCACATCGCTTGAAGCAGATGTTCCAGCAAACGGACGCGATGTTGCATACGACGATGCGGGATGAGAAACAGTTGATCCACTTTTTATCGAAGCTCGAACGCGGCGCTGAACTCGCTTCCCTTGGTCGGGGAACGGAAGCGAAGGCACTGCTACAAGAAGTCCGGACGGGCTTTGAAGCCTTCCGCTACGCGCCAGCGAACGTCCGTCCGACCTATTTACCGGAATGGAACGCACCAAGCACACGAACGCCAAATGACGCACCGGCAAAGCTCATACCGTATGAGCCAAAGCAAAACAGTCCGCGGGTTTTACAAGAAACGGTTCAAAAAGCACTGCAGCTGCAAAGCGCCGAGTTGAAGCTCGCTGCTCCGACTCTCAATCCGGAAGCTTCAAAGCTCCAATCGTTCTTGACGACGCAACAGCAAATCAATAAGCCTGACAATCAACAGCAGTTGAATCAGATTCTATTATCGCTTCCGGTACAGATCGTCGAAGCGACGGTCGGTCTTCATGTTCACCTTCAAAACAAGCGACCGGATGAAGTAATCGACTGGGAAAACAATACGTTGTACGTCCAGCTGAATACGAAACGCCTCGGGGATATCGGTGTACGTGTCGAAACCGTCAACCGGAAGATGCAAATCACAATTGAAAACGATCTGCCGATTCTCGAGCGACTCGCTGCACCGTTCCTTGAACGGACGACGGACGCCTTAGAAGCGACCGGTTATCAGGATGTCCGGATTCAGTTCCGACCGTTCACGAAGGAAGAACGACAAGACGTCGTCAAACAAAAGGATGAGACACCAAACGGGTATGATTACCGGATTTAAAGGAGGAAGCCATGTATCAGAAAATCGATTTGAAGCACCGGAAATCTGCTGCCGTTCTGCGTTACGATGAAGCGTCCGGACAAGCACCCGTCGTTGTTGCTCGCGCAACAGGACAAGCGGCAGACCGGATCTTACAGGAAGCACGCGCCAACGGAATCGCTGTCGAACACGATACCTCGTTACTCGGTCATCTGCTCGATCTCGACCTTGGGACCGCGATTCCACCACAACTCTACGACGTCATGGCAGAACTCCTCTTATTGATCGAAGAACTGGACCACGCGAAAGGACGACAGATATGACAGAACAAGAACTGTATCAGATGACCCCACAACAATTGACGGAAAAGATGTTACAAGGACTCGTCTTTCAGTATGAACAGGCGATCACGGCGATTGAAGCAAAAGCGTTTGATCACATGAATGAACGTCTGCAAAAAGCCTACGCGCTACTGACGAAGCTTTCGGAAGGACTGCATGACGACGGCGGCATCATCACGTCCCAACTCGAAGCGTTGTACTTCTATCTCGGTCAACAGACGCTGCGTGCCTATGCAGAACATCACGTGCTCACAGAAGCACTTTTCCTTGCTGAAGAACTGCTGGTTACATGGCAAGCAGCAAGTACAAATAAGCGCCCACTTGCTCGGGCAGCCCATCATGCAGGATATGAAAGGATGGCATACGAATGAAAATCTCAAACAATGTCCAAGCACTAAAGGCGTATCGCAACCTGACGGCGAATCAATTAAACGTCAAGACAACGATGGATAAACTCTCAAGCGGTCAAAAGATTAACCGCGCCGCGGACGACGCTGCCGGTCTCGCCATCTCTGAGAAGATGCGGAATCGCTTGCAGGCACTCGATAAAGCGGAACAAAACGTTCTCGACGGCATCTCGATGGTACAGACGTTAGAAGGTGGCATGAACGAAACACACAGTCTCTTACAACGGATGCGTGAACTCGCTGTCCAAGCAGGTAACGGAACGCTTGCTCCTGAAGATCGTTCTTCGATCCAATCCGAAATCGACCAGTTGACGAATGAAGTGACACGGATCGCGAAGACGACTCAGTTCAACGGCAAAGATATCCTAACGGGTGACTTCGCTGAAGGGAAAAGCGCCCTCTTCATTCAAACGAATGCTGGGGCAAACGAAGGTATCTCGGTCACGGTCGAAGACATGCGTGGGCTGGCGCTCGGTATCAGTACGACAACTGCTCCAGCAACGGGTGGTGTCGCCATGACAGAAACGAGCGGCACGACGGAATATGCGCTAAGCGTCATGTCGAGTGAGAGTGCAAGCACTGCGATCACCCTCTATACGAAAGCAATCGACAACGTTTCAAATCAACGCGCGAAGCTCGGTGCGATCCAGAATCGCTTCGAAGCAACGAATTCCGTTCTCAGTATCAGCCGCGAGAACTTGACGGCATCCGAGTCACGGATTCGCGATACTGATATGGCACGAGAGATGATGGAGTATGCGAAGTACAACATCCTCAATCAATCCGGCATGGCCATGATTGCCCAAGCGAACGCATTACCACAAGGCGTCTTGCAACTACTCAACTAAGAAGGGAGTGTCAGTTATGGACATTCGCCGCATTCAAGAAACACAACGGCTCCAGGTAGCTCGGTCCGGTACTCGGGAAGTCGAGGCATCGACGACCTTCTCTGCCTTAATGCAGGATAAACGAGAACATAAAGGTTATGAACGTCTTCAGCAAAAGTTACTGCTTGTTGAAGAACATGGTCAACTCCTCGCTGAGAGTCATACGATCGAAAACCTAGAGAGCTACAAGGAGAAGATCAAGGACTTCCTGAAGGATGCACTGGATCAGTCACAACAACTAGAAGAGAAACGCGGCTTCAATCGTCGCGGACGAACGAAAATCTATAAAGTCGTCGAACAAGTCGATACGAAACTATTGCAATTGACGGACACCGTCTTATCCGGAGAATCAAGACGACTTGATATTTTAGATCAAGTCGGTGAAATCAAAGGCATGCTTGTCAACGTCTTTGTCTAATCCGACAACACGAGGAGATTATCCATGCCTGAGTTATATTCAAAAAAATGTAAGTGTACCTATTGCTTAAAAGAAACAGAGACGAAGCGTGTCTTGTCGCGTCATATTCGGGTCGAGCGAACGGATTTTGATGGTTTCGTCCATTACCAAGGATCGAACCCCTACCTGTACGAACCGATTCAGTGCTCCCACTGCCGCTTCATCTTTCATGAGTCGTTTGAAAAGTTGCGGACGGACGTGCGTCAGACGCTCGAAGAACAAATCTTGCCGACGCTACCGGTGTTGCCGTTCGCAGCGACGGAGCGAACGATTGAACAATCCTTACAGCTATATAAATTAGCGCTCTATACGGCGCAAGTGACCGGACAAAAAGAAGCAATCCTCGCCATGCTCGGTGTCCGGATTGCTTGGATGTACCGGATGCTCGGAGACGAAGCACAAGAATTGCAGTGGATGGAACGGTCGGTCACGAAGTACGAAGCCTTGTATCTCAATTATACCGATGCTGTTCGTACCGGTATCCCCCACGATGTCCTCTTACTGCGGATCAGTGATCTATACGCTGTATTAAAACGGACGGATGATGCGAAACAATGGTATGGTCTCATCTTCCAAAGTAAGACCGTGTCGGACCGGACAAAAAAAGAAGCACGGGAACATTGGGAATTGTATCGCGAAACACATAACGTCTAACGAAACTACATATAAAAGGAGGATCATGCATGCGACACATGTCTCGCGTCCAGTGGTATGTCATCGTTACCTACATTGCCATTCTCGGATCAAGCTGGTTTCATGCTGGTCCGATTTTTGCTGTCTTCAGTACGATTGCCGGACTTCTCTATTGCTCATGGGTAGCTCGTTCGTCCGGTACGTTACCAATCATCCGGCGAGCAATCGCGTGGTTCACTATCGGTATCATCTTGAACTTTGCCTTCAGCTTCTTACCAACTGCCTGGCACCCACCAGAACTCGATACCGTCGTCAACCTGACGATTACCGGCTTTTTTATCCTGACGGCACGCACATTCGCGAAACAGATCAATTGGTCGACGATCAGGCGCTTACCGCTTCTTTACGTCGACGGGATTTTACTCTTCGGTATGACGTTCGTCTTCGGCTATACGGTCGTCTTACGATATATTCCAGATTTCGCCCGTTCTCCGATCGAACTCGTCGGGATGAGCGGTTTTGCGCTTAGCTTTATCGCACAACTGTTCTTTTTCTTCTTACTTTATACAACCAGCTTGCACAGTACATCACATCGCTTACTGATTCGATCGATGCTTCTCTTCATCTTTGCAATTTTTGGTTACTATACGTTTTTCATCCGGGATCAGCTCGACATCGCCAGTTGGTTCTTCCCGTTGTATCCGGTCAGCTTATACGGTCTCTTGCAGTATTATCGAAAAACACACTCGCCCGAAGCCTCTGAACGATGGACGATCTCGTACCTTCCCTACCTCAGTCTCTTGATTGTCGTTGGTGGCATCTCGTACGCGCCGATCCCATCTACCATCTACTGGAGTAGTCTCATCGGTCTCTTCTCGCTCTTTTTCGTACGCCAATTTTTCTCCGAGCGTCAAAACACACGACTCTTGCGTGAGTTGAGCCTTTCGGAAAATGAGTTGATGCAACGCGTCAACGAAAAAACGGAGCGCCTGGAACTACGAAAGGAAGAGTACCGACGGCTATTTTTAAATCATCCGTATCCGATCGTTCGGATGGACGCCAACGGTCATGAAAAAGCGATGAATCCGATTGCGGAACAGTATTTCCCTGCCGGACAGCTTCCGGATCAACTGATGGAACAGATCGTCCCGATCAGCTGGCAAGTAACACCGATTGAACATCAATTGATGCAACTCGACGACGGACGCGCCTTTGAAGTGACGGTCATCTCGATTCCACATGAACATGATTTCTACATCATCTTAGCGGACCGCACGCATGCTTTGACGGAAGAACGGATGTTACGCTCGCTCGGATACCAGGACGCGCTCACCGGCTTAACGAATCGTCGCTATTTCGAGGAAGTCCTATCGAATGAATTACCACACTGGCAAGAAGGATCGTTATTGTTCATCGATTTAGATGGCTTTAAAGACATCAATGATCAGTTCGGTCATGACGCCGGGGATTTCGTTCTACAAGAGACGGCACGACGCTTAGAAGCCGACCTACAGGAATCAGAGATGGCAGCAAGGCTTGGCGGTGATGAATTCATCGTCTTCCTGAACCGGAATCGTGCGGGTACGATCCATTACGCAGAAAGTATTCTTCAGCGGCTGAATGAAGTCTTTCTCTATCAAGCACAGACGATGCACGTCACGCCTTCGATCGGAATCGCACGTTACCCGGAAGACGGAACGACGACGAGCCTTCTGTTAATTCGCGCTGATGAAGCGATGTATACCGTCAAGCAGGAAGACAAAAATGCTTATCGCTTCAAATAAAAAGAACGGAATCCGCGGATTCCGTTCTTTTTATCGTGTCATGATTCACGGCGATACTTTTCTTCCTCATACACATCCGGTTGTTCCGAGATCGGACGCTCGAGCGCTTCCCATGATTCCGTCTCGACATCCGGTTCAATGAACTGATCGTACGAACCGTCCGATTGGAAATAGGTTTGTAGGACACGACGTTTACCCTGCTCTTGTTTCTTCACGAAAGATTCCTCCCTCACGCAAAAACACTACTGACGCGAATCAAAATACGGAGAAAAGCTATTATCGACATCTTCATACGGATCGACGTATGATTTCCGACTCGACTGGGTCTGACGCAACTGACTAATTTGTACCCCTAATTTAGCCGTTTCTGCTGATAATTTCAAGTCGATTTGTCGACTATCTGCTACCAACTCCTGAATGATCGCTTGATTTGCACCGGCTAGTAAATTGGAGTGTGCGGCAATGAACGCTTCCCGTTCGTTGAGCAGATGTTGAATTTTTTCAATCCAATCATCATATGTCTCGTCGCTCGGCGTCTGATCAAGTAATTCCATCAGCCGTTTCGTCTTGAGGCGAAGCGGATCAAGCGGACTCATCGTTGCTTCGCGAGCTTCATCGCTTCTTTCCACGTCTCGCGGAACTCTTCCGCAAAGCCGATGACTTCCTCGATCGCAGCGACATCATTCTTGACATTCGCATCCATCAAACGCCCTTGCATATAATCGTATAGCGCGTTCAAGTCTTTGGATAATGCAATCGACTGATTGAGTGTCAATTGAAGTTCACTGATGATCGCTTGTGCTTTTTGGATGTTCGTATTTTTTTGTTCGATTAACCCTTGTTCAATCGATCGTTTCGCGAGCATCGCGAATTTGATCAATCCTTCATACAGCATGAGCGTCAAGTCTTGTGGTAATGCGGTTGTGACAGAGTTCGTTTGGTATGTGGCATATGGATTCATGCGTGATCCTCCTTATTACTGGTTACTGGCCTTGTGTCAAATAGTTCGTCAATGTTGCCGATTGGCTATTTGCTTGGTTCATCGCTTGTTCCATCGCCGCGAATCGACGATAGTAACTGTCTTCTTTACGCTTGAGCTTGTCTTCCCAAGACAACATATTCTTATCGATGTCGGCAAGTGACTTACCGAGTCGGTAGGTCGTTGCGACGGCCCCATCACGTCCGGCAACGCTTGAAACTTTATCACGTAAAGTCGTCGTAAATGCTTGAATCTGACGAATGAATCCACTTAGTCCATCTGGATTATTAATTTCTATTCCATCAGGTGGTGTAACTTTTTTGGGTGCCTCGACTGTGAAAAGACGATAGACACCATCCGGATGCTTTTCAAGCATCTCTTTTAATTTGGTTTCATCGAGTTTGATTTTCCCACCGTCTCGGAAATCACTTGTTGTCGTAATTCCGATTTGCGATAACGAATTCAGTGTGATGGGTCCTGACGCAGATGGAATCGTGTAGTCCGTATCAATCTTTGCTGACAACGTACTGCGGAAATCATTTATCCCGTCTCTTAAGAAAGGATCATTCTTCAAGACACCGCTCATCGCTTTCTCTTCCCACTTCTTGACTTCATCTTCACTTAATTCTTTTCGCTGGGCTTCCGTCAACGGTTGATAGTCCCGGAACTTTTCTTCTCGGACTTTTTTATTCATCTTATCAATCAAATCATTGTATTTATCGACAAATTTTTTGATTGTATCAAAGTTCGTCTGTGTATCTAACTTTGTCGTCAACGTCGTCGGACTAGTTGTCGTATTGTTCAACGTAATCGTAAGTCCGTTTTGGACGAAAGTATTGGACGTTTGTTCTAGCGAAGTACCTCCGATTTGATAAGAGGCGTTCGCTCCCGCTTTAGCAATTTGAGCAGGGAGAGTCGTCAGCGCACTTGCATTCTGATCCGCCCATTTAATCTCATCACTTGTATTCAATTGTCCTGTCGCTTGACGAGATATTACCAGCTTCCCCGTTAGATCGTTAAATACCGCACTGAGTCCTAGCTCTTTTGTTCCATTGATTTGATTGACAAGATCACCAATCGTCGCTGTTTCATCCAAATGAAGTGTAACCGTATTCACTGCTTTTGAACCGTCAGCTGCGTATGTCTGAAGCTCTAGACTCGCTTGTTTCGTTGCGCTGTCTATACCAAGTAGTTGACTATCTTTGAGCATCGTCGTAGTAGAAATAGGAGATGTAGTGGGCGCTCCTTGACTAATAGTAAGTGATGCTGGAGTCGCTAATCGGTCGATTCTATCAATCGTGATACTTCCTGTTGCTGCTGTTGAGTTTGCTGTAACGCTTAAGACATTCGAATTCGAACTCACCACAGATTTTGCCGAATAGTTTTTAGATAACAACATATCACTGGCTGCTGTACGTAGATCAAGTAAAGCGCGATTCATCTCACGATAGGCGTCACGTTGCCAGGTCAAAGTCTGCTTTTTTTGAGAAAGACGATCCACAGGTGCTCGTTCTGCCTGCATCAATTGTTTAATCATTGATTCCGTATCGATTCCACTCGCAAGTCCACTTAGACGTATATTTGCCATCAAATCCGTCCCTTCTTCTTAAATTCGCTTGTCAATCAATTGATTGAATTCCATGAACGCCGCAAAAAAATCTAGCTCCTTTTTGTTCGGAATTTCTTTGACTACTTGATTGTTTGCATCTACGACCTGAATGTAGTATTCATTTAGTTTTTCGTGTTTGACGAACTTCAATCCTGTCCGCTGGACTTCGAGTTTTATGTTCGCTTGTTCGATGGCCGTTTCTAATTTCGCAATATGCTGAGGCGTAGGAAGAACGATGACGCCTTCTTCTGATAAGGATTCCTGATTCGCTTCTATAAAAACATTACGTGTCGCTTCATAAGGTAAAACGTTTTGAGGCAGGTGTAGCCGAATTTCCGTATGAATGGAATTCATATACGTACGCTCCTTTATATATTCTCTATTTAAACTATCGGTAAGACAAACAACTTTATGTACTATTTTTTAAAAGATCATTAAATAAAAAACGTTAACGCAAACCGAAGTGATATGCTCCCCAAAAAGTA